>JAHDBK010000166.1 GCA_020630455.1 Saprospiraceae bacterium | reverse complement strand
CAAAAGTTTCTGCTGTAGGCTTTGCTAAACGTTCTACATCTGCTACATTTGAGATTGGTACAATATGTTGGTATCCTGACCACTTGCTTGTTCCTTCTTTGATAAGGTATAGAGATTGATAATTAGAAAAATTACCCTCATCTTCTCTCATATTTTGTGCAGCGACCTCAACACTTGTTGAAGATTTAGTTGTACCTACACAAGTTGTACAAGGGTTACTAGAGTCAGTTGCACAACCTGTCATACCCCCTGCTGCAAATGGTTTACAAGAACCATCTCCTGATGTACAATTACAAGTAATGCTTCCACCAGTAATGCGATGTGTTAAACCTGTATGGATATTTATCCCTTCAAAGTAATACCCTTCAGGGAGTTGATAATGAACTTGATTTTCTGATTTTGTGATTTTTGTGCCTGTTGGTAATTCAATTTTCCAAGACACTACTTGGTTGGCTTCCGCCATCTGTTCTTCTAGTTCGTCTAAGTCTGAAAGTTCACCAACACTATCAGTACAAGAAATCATAAAATTGATTGCTACGAATGTCAAAAGAAGGATTAATGTTCTCATGGTTAATAAGTTTTTATTATGAATAAATAGTATGAATTGAGTTTACTTAGGGCAATAGAATTCCCATTAGAAAGATCTCTTTTCTTTATTTTACTTTTTGTCTTTTTTATTAAAATATGTGCCTTACAACTACTAACTAAGTATTGTTATATTGCCGTGTTTTGCACTAAGCTTTCTGGAAAATGTGCTTCTTTTATATCATACAAGTATTTTTGAAATAACTTGTTTTTTTCTATGTATGGAAAGTGTCCACATTCACTAATTTCAATAAACTCTTTTATAGGAGCTTCGAGCTGTTCATAGTAGGATTTACTAACTGATTTATGGGTAATATAATCCTGCTCTCCTACTAGAAAATAGGTAGGCACTTTTACACTTTTGATGCTTTCAGCAAAATTGATATTTGTCAATTCTTCCCAAAGATTATCTACTGAAAATTTAAAGTGTTTGTTCATTGCGAATAGTTCTAATAGACCTACTTCTCTAGTTTTCATATAAGCATCTACCATAGGTGTATAGTCTTTGTGTGCTTTCATTACACCTCCTGCTTTTAGTAGTAATTCTCTTTGTTTTAGTAAAGTGGATGTTCCGCCTTCATAACGACCATTAACAGGAGCGGGAATAGCTGCTAAAGCTTCTTGAAGTGTTTCATCTTTTGTTGCTGCTTCTTTTAAAAAGTCATAACTAATTTTTTCAGATGCTGCTAGATTTACCACTTGTCCTATTCCTACATAAGCAAAATAATCATTTGGATATTGATCTATCAATTTGAGTCCTAAAACAGATCCCCAAGAATGCCCAACTAGTAAGATTTTATTTTGTTTAAATCGTTCTTTTAATAAACCTGTTAATTCATGAGCATCTTCTACAAAACGATTAATATTCATTAGTGATGCATCTTCAAATTTTGATTTACCACATCCTCTTTGATCCCAACTCACGACTGTAAATTGGTCTTCAAGAGCTTCATTATAGTAACGAATCATAGCCATATCTGGAGCTCCTGGACCTCCGTGAAGAAACAATACTACAGGATTGTTTTTATCTTTACCTCTTACTAAGATTGTTTGTTCTACACCACCTATTTTCACTTTATCAAATGTTGCTATACTATTTGGGACAATATTGCCATTTACATCTGTAATTTGGCTGGTTGATGTTTGGGATAGGTAGATAACTGCTCCTGCAATGAGCAAGGTGACAACCCCTAATCCAATCAATAATCCTTTAAATATTTTACGTTTCATTTTTTATTTTTTTACCATTAACAAAGATTTGAGACAATAACGTCCTAGAGATAAGGCATACCTTATCTGAAATCATTCAGCGAGCAAATAGGTGTTTTTTTATAAAAACCTACTTAAATGAAGCTGTATTAGAAACTGTATTTAACTTTAAACCACACTTCAGAATTTTTTTCATATTGAGCATATATCCCTTCTTCCCCTCTAATAATGTCTATTCCTCCCATAACTCTTATCACATCTGAAAGTGCATAATCAATAGTTGTCCTAGTAAAAAAGCTATTATCTGAAAAGCCAAAATATCCTAAAGAACTAATGGTTAATGTATTTCTCAATAATTTTTTTGAAATATTGAGCGTTCCTAGATAATTGTGTTTTCGAGCTTGTAAATCATCTGTAAAATCAAAAATAGTCTCATCACTAATTTGTATTGAAATCATCCATTCTCTACCAGGGTAATAATCTATTCCTAATAAATATTGCCATGTATTTTTTTGACTTAAATTATCAAAAGGATCTAGTTTAGAAGCATAGGCTTTGCCTATATTATATGCACCTTCTCCTCTAATAATAAACTGTCCTATTGGTTTAGAGAAATCAAATCCTAGTATGCTTAATCTATTGTAATTGTTATGAATCATGATAGCTGTAGAATCCACTAATGACATATTAAACACTGGCATTTTATTCCAAGTATGAGCTGCTGATAGTGTAAAATCAAACCCTGATGTAAAGAACATCATCCGACTACCCAAATCCATATTTTTCAAGTTTCTTTCTGGTTCTGTTAGGTCAAATTTTTGTTCAATATCACTAGGCAGACCAAAATCAACAAACCATGGGTTTCCTGGATTAGGAAGGCGATTGAACTGAGGTACTGGAATAGCTAATACCTCTAGGTTAAATTTATTTCTCAAAAATCGCCATCTTATTCCATCTGCTGGTAGTCTAATATCATCAAAGTCTCTAGCTAAAAACTCTGTATAATCTAATGGTGAAAAAACATCATTGATGATAATACCATCAGATTGTCCCCAAGCTATAATTTGACGACCAATTTTTACATCCCAATTTTTAGCAGTGTAATGCAAATAGGCTTCTCTTAAAGTAACTCCTGTCAATTCTGGTACAGCATAATTTTTAATAGCATCTGCTGAAATAAAGACATAAGAGTCATCCTTTCCACCTACTGCTTCTAGTCTCAATCTACTCCTAGCACTAATAAAATCATTAGGAGATTCTAGTCGAGCAGCATGGTAACTATCTATGAAGCCTTTAAAGTTAAACTTTTGGGCATCTAGTTGGATACTTAATCCTATAAGGATAAGTGACCACCATATATTTTTAGAAATATACATATCTTTTGTTTTATACAAATCCGTATTTAAAATACGTAGTCTATTCTGGGATTTTGCTTCTATTTAGTGATGCTAAATAGAAGCAAATCACCAATGGATTGGTATTATTCTATAACACCTCTTTCTAGAGCTTGTACAGTAAATAGTCGCTCTTCTAATCCAATATTATATTCTATTTGTTTCGTGTTGATATATGTTTGGTGTTTTTTACGATGATTAACCATATGAAGTGAAAAGGCTGTCCAAATACCATCAACTTTACGAACATCACTTGCTTGGAAGGTTTTGATATGGTCTCCCATTTTATCATAGTACATTGTTTTTGTTATAACATAGTTATCTTGTTGAATCCAATGTACTTTTTTAGAGTAAATACACTTTTTATCTTTAGGAACAGATTGTATTTTCCAATAAGCCACTCCCTCAATTGTTTCTTCTTTTAGGAAAGTGTGTATATCTTCATCCAAGTCAGGTTTTTCTATATCATAAATAGCAAAATCTGTCCCTAGAAATGGTTCGTACTTAGAACTTCCACTACTAATTCTTCTTGTTTTTTTCATGGCAGGTAAATACAACCATCTATCATCATCTTTATCTGATTCAATATATTCCCATGTTAAGAAAGAAATACCTCTTACATCTGCTGGAAGGGTTGTAAAAAAAATGGTTTTTTTCTCATCTTTCTGATCATAGTCTTTAGAATAACTTACAATTTCTTCAAGTCTCTTTTTACCTCTACGGTTAATTTTGACAATTTCCATTGTGCTTTTTCGGCTATCTCCATCAGAATTATTTAAAACATGATCCATAATATTTCTTGCTCTATCATCTGATGTTGTATTAGAGAATGTAAAAGCTAAGGTTACAATGAGAATAGCTATGATTGAACTAATTTTTAAGTATTTCATTTTGATATAAATTTTATTTTTCAAAAGAAAAGGTGTCTCAAAAGTATTTGAGTAAACAGTCTGGTTATAGAAACCAGACTGTTTAATAATCTATTTACCTAAACTGTATCTAATACTTTTTTTTCTGGTGTTGTTTCTAGTGTTGTTTCTTCAAAATTTGTCTCTTCACCAAAGATTTTAAATCGTTTGAATAAAATTGGTGTAACAAAATAATCTGCTAGTAAAGCTGCCACTATTCCTATGAAGGCCATCACACCCATATTAACCAACATATTAACTGCCGATATGGTATTAGTTAAGAAGTTAGCTGATAAAATCAAGGTTGTAAATAATAATGGTACACCTACTAGGCGGAATGTTCTATTGATACTTATTGTATAGTTACCATTTCTAATAAATTCTAGTTTTGCATGATTGATAAAGTGTATCGTATCATCTACTGCTAATCCTAAAATCATCGGAATCAAAGTAACAGTTACTAAGTCTAGAGGAATACCTGCAAATCCCATAATACCTCCTACTGCTAAACATGGTGCTAGGTTTGGAATCAATCCAATTAACCCAATTTTGAAATTTCCAAATACTAGAGTTAGTAGTATAGAGATAACTAAAATTGCATATAACATACTTTTCAACTGACTAGTCACTAAATAATGTTCTAAAGTTAGTGACTGAGGCACTGTACCTACTACTGTGACTTCTGCTGTAGGGAATAGTTCTTTAGCTCTAGATTCTACTCTTTGAATATCTGATTTAGCCAATGTAGAGTTGAAGTAATCCATATCTACTAACATTCTCAAAAACTTATATTCATAATCAATCCATTGTTCTACCTCTACCCCACCTGCTGATTCATATAAGTATAATAGTTGAGCTACTTCTTCTTGTGTATCTGGAATTTTGTAATGTTCTTCTTTATTTTCATTTAAAACCATATTTAAGTCTTTGACATAATTTGTCAAAGCATTGGTTCTTTTTGTAAGGTTGTAGTTCATTGCTTCTACAGATAGTTGGTCTAATTTCTTTAGATTATCTGGATTTTTAGCTGCATCTACTTCTGGAAATTCAATAGTCAAATCATAAGAGTATAGTGAACCAATATCTGATTCTGCTACACCTAATGCCATATTTAAACTAGGAATTTGACGACCATATGTTTTATTCCAGTCTGTAGCCACTTCTATTTGTGTCATTCCATAAATTAATAACAAAACAATAGCTACATATGAACCTAAGATTACTCTAGAGTGTCCTAAAATCCATGTTGACAGGTTACCCAATTGCTTTTCAAACCAACTAACTTTTGGTGTTTCATTCATTGCTGGTGCTTTATCTTTTCCAAAAGAAAGTACAATTGGCATCAAAACCACCATAGTTATATAACTAGCAAAGACTACTAAAGCGGTACTAATTCCTACAAACCATATAAAACTAATAGGGATAAGTAAAAAAGTTAGTAAAGCTCCAATGGTTGTTGCTGCTGTAAATAATACAGGCCAGCCTGTTTCTTTCATGGCATAGATAACCGCTTCTTTTCTTTTTCCTGTTGCTTTGAACTTTCGTTTGAAAAAGGAAAAATAATGTACAGAATAACAGATAGAAACAGCTATTCCTAAGACCATTGGCATTGTTGCAAAAGTAGGTTCAAACAAATATTGAGACCAACCTAGTACACCCATCATTATCATAATAGCACTTACAGAAATGATAAGTGGTAATACACTACCTCTAAAAGATTTCAATAAAAATACTGAAACTAGGATAGAGAGCAACAAAGCTAAACCTGTAATTTTAGAGGTTTCTACTCCCATAAATTGAGTAATGCCATGATTGATAACAGGAATTCCTGTTGCTTGAGGTGCAAATGATTGATACTTATCTTTGTTAATGATTGCAGTTACTTTCTCTCCTACCATTAACATAGGCATTTGTTCATATTTGCTTGACCAGTCTTCTGGGTAAGGTGCTAGTTTTAAAGCAACAAACGTTTCTTTACCATCTTCAGAAACAAGGCGGTTGACAAAGAGATCTTTATCCAACACCTTTTCTTTGATAGCGTTTATCTCTTCTTGAGCAGTTGGAATCATATCAGGGATAATTGGGCCTACATCAATTCCCCATTCATTTCCTTCTGATAGTTCACTTTCTGTGATAGAGTTGACACTTTCAGCAAAAGGTACACTATCCAAGAGTTCATTACTCAAATCACGAATCAATTGAAGAGATTCTGACTTAAAAACATCATCACTTTTAAGTAAAATGCCTACATATTGGTCATTACCAAAAATACTTCTAAACTTCTCTGTTGCTTCTTTAGCAGGGTCTCCATCTAAAAACCAATTATCTAAACTGTGATTTGTTTTTAGTTGAGAAATACCTGCCATACTAAATACAAGCACTCCCAACCAAAGTCCTAAGTAAAGCCATCTATGCTTTACTATTTTCCTGCCCATTTTTTCAAACCAAGCATTGATTTTTTCAAGATTTAGTTTCATTGTTTACGTATTGATAAAAAAGAAGTCTTTGAGGTTGTTCCAAAATAACTTTCTAGTTTCGCAAGAGATTTTGATACTTCGTATTTATGACTTTACTTTTTTATAGTTTTTAAAAATTTTTTAAAAATGACATAACATACCCTGTGTAAGTATTGTGCAATACTTAACCTTTAGGGATAACTCTTTCTTAATTTTAACTAGTAATTGGTTATAAAAACTATTATCAAATTATATAAATCTGTCTTTGAAATACAGATTTATCTTGGTGGTGATTTTATAACCATTATGAATCATTTTATATGTAAAACAACTATAGATTGATTAATCATTATTTATCATTTGTAAATTCAATCATCAGGTAGGCTTCAAAATCAGCTACATTATAAATTCCTTTATAAATTGTAAACTCATCTAATAACAGTTCTCTTAGTATTTCTTCATTCAGTTCATAGTTTTCGTCAACTCTAAATGTTTCTTGTTCAAAATGTTTTTCTCTTATCTCTTTATTCATACGTTTCTTTTCAAAAAAGAAACGTAATTGGGTATCACTTTGCTTAACAATAATGGCTGTTCCTTTTACTTTACAACAGCCTTTTCTATTTTCATTTTTTGTTTCTGTTCTAGTTACTTCACAAATGCCAAAATTGATACAATTTTTTGTGGGCATTCCAAATACTACATCTGCTTTTACTCTCTTATTATGCTTTCCAAAGGCATCTCCTGTAATACCTTTATGCTGTGTTTGATTCATTTCCCAATCTATTTAATACAAATATACGCCAATATGGAGCTTCAAAAAAGGACAAAACAGGCAATAAGCAACCGCTCAAAATTTACAAAAAAAATCATTAAAAAAATATAAATACCTGTTTATCAATTAATTAATCAAATCAAAAAATACAAAATATTAACTTTTTCAAAAAATTTTATGGTTTTATAACTGTAATTCTAGATATTTTACCATCTAAACCATTATGTTCATGAAAGTCAACATCAATTTTACCATTATTAAAACTAGACTCAAATGAAGAGATAATTATCTCTTCATTTACAATATCTGTTAATACTGTGATTTGTGTCCAATCATCACTTGTACTTCCACTAGGATGATCATATACTTTAATAATATGCCCTGC
>JAHDBK010000165.1 GCA_020630455.1 Saprospiraceae bacterium | reverse complement strand
ATGAAAACCAAGATATTAAGAACTTGATTCTCATTGTGATAAATTTTTAAACATGCTCTTATTTGAATTATTTTTTCAAAATTATCATTTTTTTTCTAAAAATATGGCACTTTTTTGAATTTCGTAATCTGTATATATATAGAGAACAAAATTTAAAAATGTTCCCTTATTTTTTAAAATAAATTTTTTACATTATGAAAGCGCAAGAAAACAAAATGCTACTCAAAGCATTTACACTTCAAGAATTATTAGTGGTTTTAACCATTATTGGAATACTGGTTTTATTAGCAGTTCCTACTTTTAATGGTATATTTATCACAACCTATTCTACTGAAGCTAAATTACAACTCAAACACCTTTACGAATTACAATCTTCATATCAAAGATTAAAATTTCAATATACTGAAGATTTTAATGCACTAGGTTTTGAAACTCCTAAAACCATTCATCAAGGTGGAGAAGCTAAATACACTTATAGTATTGTCAAAGCTGATAGAAATGACTTTATTGCTAGAGCAGAAGCCATTGAGGATTTCGATGGTGATGGACAGTTGAACATCTGGGAAATCAATAAAGATGGCAAAGTAAGTGAGGTAGTACCTGATTAAAAATCACTAAATAATAAAGAATGTTTTTTATCATTTGCATATTATCAATACTCATTATTTGGCAAGATTTTAAAAATAGGTCATTGCATCTATTCTTATTGATTGCCTTTTGGGGAACTACATTCCTAATTGGAAAAGATAGTTTAGCTACTTCTGATTATATATTGAATATTGGATTTATAGCTTTGCAATTATTGATTTTGACGATTTATTTTTCTATAAAAGAACAAAAATTCATCAATATAATTGATCGCTATTTAGGATTGGGAGATATTCTCTTTTTTATTGGATTAGCATTTCTTTTCCCTTTTGCATCCTTTGTTTTATTCTTCTTAATTTCAATAGGATTTGCCATATTATTTTCTATAATATCAACAATAAGAAAACATTCTATTTCTAATAATATTCCATTAGCTGGATTAATGGCTATACCATTATTATGTATCATTTGTATACAATGGATTGGTCAAGTATCACCTTTAGAATCATTAACTCAATTGCTTTATGACTTGGACTGATATCAAAGACATACCGCTTGCTATTTTGAATAATATAACAATAGAACAAGCATGGCATTATCGCATCATTCCTTTTGATGTAGAGGAGCAATCTATTCATTTTTATACTGATAATAAAGATGTAATGGATACTAATGAGTTGTCTTTTTTATTGGCTAAAAATATTCAGCTCATAGAAATTGAAAAAGATACTTTAGAAAGGGCATTATCTGTTCATTATAGAAAATCAGAGCAAAAATCGACTCAATTATTTACCCTCAAAGACAGCCAAAACATCCTAGAAGAATTGGTCAATGAAGCTGGGCATCTTGGAACAAGTGATATTCATATTGAACCTTATGAAAATAGAAATAGGGTCCGTTTTCGTATTGATGGTTTATTAGTCGAACGCTTTGAAATCTCTAAAGAAGACTTTTCTGCTTGGATTAATAGGATTAAAATTCAAGCCAACATGGATATTGCTGAAAAAAGATTGCCTCAAGATGGACGTATTCTTTATAAAAATGAAGGAAAAGAAATAGATATTCGTGTATCTGTACTTCCCACTCTTCATGGTGAAAAAGCTGTTCTTCGTTTACTCAATAATCAATCCATCCAAATGGATTTACAACATTTGGGAATGAATGAACAAGGTATGAAGGATTATTTGGATAGTGTCAAAAAGACTCAAGGCATTGTCATCATTAGTGGACCGACGGGTTCTGGTAAAACCACTACCCTTTATGCTACCTTGAAATTATTGAATAAATCTACTAAGAATATCATCACGATTGAAGACCCGATTGAATACACATTAGAAGGGATTAATCAAGTACAACTCAAGGAGAATATTGGTTTGAATTTTCCTAAAGCCATGAAAACTTTCCTTCGTCAAGACCCCGACATTATTATGGTCGGTGAGATTAGAGATAAAGATACCGCTCAAATGGCTATTCGTGCTTCATTGACAGGTCATTTAGTACTTTCGACCTTACATACCAATTCTGCTTGGGGAATTGTTTCAAGACTAACAGAAATGGGAACTCCTGCTTATTTATTAGCAGAAACACTCAATGCAGCAGTCGCTCAAAGAATGGTTAGAAAATTATGTAATCATTGTAAAGAAGAAACGGCAATAAATATCAATGAATTTCCAAAGCACTTTATTATGCCTTATTCAATAGAGCATATGTATCAAGCCGTGGGTTGTTCTCATTGTCATTTTACAGGATACAAAGGTAGAACTGCCATTTATGAAATCATAGAAATAGATAGAGAATTAGCTCATCATATCAAAAAAGAAACAGGACAAATACAAGATTTATTAAAAGAAAGAAATATTGCAACACTCTCTGATAATGCTTTTGAATTACTCGCTAAAGGAATGACCTCGATTGATGAAATATACCCCATTTTGGCAAGTCAGTAGTCAGTTATCAGTTATCAGAAATTATCATTAGAAAAATTCATTTAAAATGCATACACTAAAAAAACACATTATCTTATTTTTCTTTTTCCTATTAATAGGAATGAGTATAAAAGCTCAAACTCCTCAGGAATTAGAAGCTAGACGCATCGAAAATGTCGAATTGCGTCTTGATGAATACGCCATACAATATCCCAAAATAAAATCTAAAAAAGTAGATGTTGATGTCAACACTTCTCTCGAGGAATTTGCTATTGCGGTTACAAGAGAATCTAAAGTGAGTATGACTATCCATCCTGATATTAAGGGAAAGGTGAATATCAGTTTATCTGAAGCTCCTATTAGCGATGTTTTGCTTTATTTATGCAAAGCATATAGCTTGGATTTAGATTTTTCTGGGTCTATAATATCCTTAATTCCTTATGAAGCCCCTAAACCTAAAAAAGAAGCTAAAAAAGTAGATGTAAAATATACTGCCTTTTCTAAAAAACTAGAAATCAATCTCAACAATGATACTTTAGATATGGTTTTGGAAGAAATCAGTCGTCAGTCTGGTAGAAATATCATTGCCACTAAGGAAGTGAGTAATCAAATCGTTGGAGGATATATAGGAGCAACAGATTTTGAAGATGCTTTAAGACAATTAGCCATTAGAAATGACCTAGAACTCAATGAAAACGAAAAAGGCTTTTTTGAGTTTTCTAAAAAACAAAAAGAAGTAGCCAATAATCCTAATAATCCCAATAATAGAAATAATTCAAGAAATTCAAGTGCTAATAAAAATAATTCGGGTTATATTAAATCTAATGTCAGTAGTGACACTACTGGATTGGATTTAATTTCGCTTGAAGTAGATGATGCCCAATTATCTGAAGTCATTCGTGATGTCTCTAATAAATTAGGAGTAGATTATTATCTCTATACGGATATGACTGAAACAGTAAGTATTCGCATTAAGGATTTGACTTATGATGATTTTTTAAAGAAAATACTACAAGGAACTAAATATGAGTTTAATTACAACAATGATGTTTATTTGATTGGAGATGCTTTTGAAGACAATCTATTTGTAGCAGAAGTTGTCCAATTAGAACATCGCTCTGTAAAAGAAGTTACCAAAGCGATTCCAGATGATTTAATGAATAAAGACATTAAAGTCAAGGAGTTTAATGAACTCAATGCTTTAATGGTAAGTGGTTCTAAATTACAAGTTGAAAAACTCAAGGATTTTATCAATGATTTAGACCGACCTGTTCCAGTTGTAGAAATTGAGCTATTGATTATTGATGTCAATCGCACTCGTTCAACATCTACAGGTGTTGAAGCGGGTATTTCCTCTGAACCTGTTCCAAGTGGAGGTACGCTTTTCCCTGGAATTAATTTCACCTTTAGCTCTAGTTCTGTTAATCAATTATTAGATATAATAACAGGTACAGGTGTCGTGAATTTAGGACAAGTTACCCCTAATTTTTATGCCACTTTACAAGCAGTTGAATCTTCTGGTTTGATTAAAGTTAGGCAAACGCCAAGACTTTCTACATTAAATGGGAAAGAGGCTACTTTTAAAAATGGAGAAACTAGGTATTATTTGGAACAAAATACTTTTACTACACCTGGCTTAAATACAGTTGTTGAAACAGCACAAGTTTTTAAAGCCGTTGAAGCTAATTTTGAAGTAAAAATTGAACCTTTTGTTTCTGGTGATGAAAACGTCACTTTGGATATTAGTGTTCAGCAAGAAAGTTTTGTAGGACAATTGCTTCCTAATGCTCCTCCACCTACAGTAAGTCGTGGTATTGAGTCTAGTATTAGAGTTAAAAATGGCGAAATGATAGTATTGGGTGGTCTTGAATCTATTTCTATTGAAGAAAGTGGACAAGGAGTTCCTGTTATACAACGCATTCCTGTTTTAAAATGGTTTTTCTCTAAAAGGACAAGAGGCAAAACCAAGACTAAATTATTAATTTTTGTAAAACCTACTATTGTTTACGAATAATGTTGAATACCAATAATATATTGAATAAAAAGCAATTCGCAAGAGGTCTTGAAATTGTAGAAAGAGAAGGACAATATTCTTATCATACTGCCCTACTCTCTTTTGATGGAAATGAGGTTTCTATTGAAGAACAACAAACACATATTTCATCATTAGAAGAACTTGACAATATTATAAAAAATAAAGAAATTCCTTTATTAATTAGCATTAATACTTCTCAAATATTATATAAAAAAGGATTATTTAATATTAATAATAAAGAACAAATTATTGCTCAAATCTTACCTAGTGCCAATAGTGATTTATTCTTAATGGAAGCTTTTCCTTATCAAGATGAAAAACTTTATGCCCTCATTAGAAAATCTCTAGTTTTAGAAACAATTGAACAATTGGCATCAAAGGGGTTTTGGGTGACAGGCATTGGTTTAGGTCCTTTTAATATTCAAGAAATTCAATCTTTTATAGCGATTGAGGAAGTTCACACACAAGGCTTTTTATTGAATTATCATGATAATAAATTAAATCATTTTAATAAAAATGATAATCATATTAATATAAAATTACAAATAGAAAATGAAGAAGTAGAGAGTTTTGCCCTGCCTTCAATTGCAATGGCTTTTAAAGGGCTGATGAATCCTAATGAAGTATATTTAGGCTTAGATATTTTAAAAGAAAACCAAGGAGAATTAAAGCAAAAAAAGCAGTTCAAACACTTAATGGCTATTGGTATCAGTTCATTATTATTTTTATTAATAATATCTACATTATATAGTTTTAGATTAGAGCAAAAAAATCAATTATTACAAAGTATATTAATAGAAAAAAGTGAACAAGTCATTCTTTTTGACTCTTTAGATAATCAACTTGTACAATTGAAAGAACAAGGGGCTGCTGCTCCTAGTAAAACCTCTTTTTATGCAGACCAAATAGCGAATGCTCTACCTGAAAATGCTCTTAGATTAACTCAAATTCACATCCATCCCCTAAAAGGAAAAGAAAGGGATTATATGGAAGGAGATTTTTTAATGTTTCAAGATAAAAATATCATTGTAAGTGGTTTTTCTCAGTCGGCATTAGCTTATAATGTATTTCAAGATAACTTGAATCAACTCGATTGGATTGAACAAATTAAGCATTTGGAATATGAAGAAAATGAAGATGGTATAGGTGATTTTAAATTAGAAATTAAAATTAAAGAATAGGACAATGATAAACAATAGCAATCTAAAAATACCATTATTAATCACTTGTATAGGAGTATGGGGATATGTTTTCTTCAATTACTTTTATACGAGTAATCATAATGTTCAAAATAGTACTTATGTGCCTATTCAAATCAATATTGAAGAATTGGAAGATTTTGAATTAGCATTAGATTATAAAGACCCTTTTTTGAGTAATAATATTGGAAAAAAGAAAAACATCAGTTTTGCTCCACCCAAAATTAGTACGGTAAATGTAGCGGTACCCAAGAGCATGATTGATATGCAAAAAGATAAAAATGAGGTGAAAAATAAAAAGCCAGTAGTCTTTCCTAATATCACTTACAAGGGATTTGTTGATGGGAATCACTCTAGTAAATCTGCATTGGTTCAGATTGATAATAAATCTCATCAATGGGAATTAGGTAAAAGTATTATGGATATGAGATTACATGAAATTGCACTAGATTCTATCCGCATTTATAAAGAAGGTACTTTCAAGACTATTAAAAGATAGTTTTCAAGTATTGAGAAAAAAATTAAAAAATGTATAGACCGAAAATAAAATGGTTCAATAATTATAAACAGGCAAACCTTTTTTTAGGACTTGGATTAGTCTTTTGTTTATTGTTAATATGGCAATTGAACCTCAAAAATACTTGGAATGCCCATAAAAAAAACAAGCAATTGGCACAACGTGTTTCTTATATACAACAAAAGCAAGTTCAATTACCCAAAATGAAAGAACAACTCCAATTATTAGATGAACATAGTGTCAAAAAATACGAAGATAGAGCCATAATGAAGGTGCTTAGTCTTTTTTGTGAAGAAAACAATATGCTCATTAAAGATTTTTCTGCACCCGAAAGTTTTAACCAAAAAGGCATAAAATATTGGACTCAAAATATAGAAGTACAAGGAACTTTCAAGGATATTACCCAATTGGCTTATCTGTTAGAACATCAAGAAAAATTAGGAAGTATTGCTTCTCTTGATTTCTATTCTGAGGAAGATAGATATTTGAAAAAAACATTTTTAAAAGCCTCTTTTGTTTTGAGGAATATTGAATAAAGATAGCAAATTTTCTTTATTATTAATAAAACATAATACAATGAAAAAAATAAATTTTAGCTTTTTAATACTAATTTTAATAGGAATAAGTGCTTGTGCTGATTTCTTAGAACAGGATATTTCTGAAGAAGAATTACAACTCAATGCTCCAGCTAATAACACCATCACAAATAATAACAATATTACCTTTTGGTGGGACTCTATTCAATGGGCAAATGTGTATGAATTACAGATTGTGAAGCCTTCTTTTTCTAATATTGAAGAGTTGATTTTATTACATGAACAAGAGGCGACTACTTTTGCTTACTCCTTAGATACGGGTAAATACGAGTGGAAAGTCATTGCTAAAAATAGTGCTTATCATACAACAAGTGATACTTTTTCGCTCTGTATTACACAAGACTCATCCATTATAGATTTATCTACTTTGAATTTATCTCTTTTAGAACCAAATGATGGAGTGGCTACTGCTGAAACTCAAATTGATTTTCTTTGGGAAGCATTAGAAGGAGCAGATGGTTATCGTTTTCAAATTGCTTCTCCTAATTTTGATAATTCAGCATATATTGTTGAGGAGGAATTTGTTTTGACTGATAATTACAGCACCGTTTTAGCCGAAGGAAACTATCAATGGAGAGTACGAGCAGAAAATAGCATTGGATTTGTGCTTTCTGAAACAAGAGAGTTGAATATTGATTTAACAGCTCCAAGTCCTGCCACTTTAATAAGTCCAAGTGATGGTGATTTGGTTTCTCTTCCTATTACTTTTTCTTGGGATGTTGACCCTAATAGTACTATGGACACTTTATATTTTTATGATGATTTTAGTTTAAATAATAATATTTTAAAAATAGCTACAACCAATACTTCTTATGAAATCACAAATGAACTCAACATCAATAATTGCTATT
>JAHDBK010000164.1 GCA_020630455.1 Saprospiraceae bacterium | reverse complement strand
ATTCGTTATCAAACCAAAATTATTAATCATAAACAATTCAAAAATTAAAAAATTTATCATGAAAAAATTATCATTATTAGGATTTATAATGTTTTTATTTTCTGCATCAGTATTTTTTACTTCTTGTGAGACTACAGGAGGAGGAACAGATGCACCTATCGTAAGTTTAACTGCTGACCCTACTTACAATGTAAGTCCAGGTCAAGTTATTACATTTACTGTTAGTGCTACTTCTGCAGATGCTAATACTGACATGAACTCCGTTGCTTTTTATGAAAATGGAGTTAAAATAGCTCATACAGATAACAGGGTATCTGTTGATGGAAACCTTATAGGAGCTAATCCTTTATTATTATTTGATGCTGAAAGACAGTCATTTACTTGGCAAGTGTCTATAACTGCACATTCTGACATTAGCTCTAAAGATTATAGTGTTCAAGTAACTGATGTTAACGGTGTTGCTCAAGCAGAATACTTTACTGTAAATGTAGCAGGTAGTTTAGGTTTATCTTTCACTGAGTCTGTTCCTTATGTATGGTCAGACGTGTCTGTTGAAGCCAATTCATTATTTAAAGTACAATTGAATGCTACAAGAGGTGCAGATGCATTATCTACTTTAACCGTTTTAGAAGACGGTGTAGTTATCCAAGATATGACTCGTTTAAGATATAATGGAGGACAATTCCAAACTAATCCATCTGGATTACCTGCTGGTGATGAAGAAGGGTTTGTTGCAGAAATTGATGTAAGAGCACATGCCACTATGGGTACAACTAAAAACTATACTTTTGTCTTAACTGATACAGGAAGTAATACACAGCAAGTTTCTTTAAACATCACGACTAATGGAACTCCATTAAGTCAAACATTAACTGGAGTTATTTATAATAATAGTGGACCTAATGGTGGTGCATTAGATTTAGACAATGGTATGACTGTTAGTTCTTCAAGTATGGATGCTGAAATCAAAGATTTAGGAATTGATACTAATTTACCAATAGCATCTAATTGGCAACAATTATTAGCACCAGCTAATTCTGCTCAATTAAGAATTGCTCCAGCACAATCTGAATATCCAATTGACTTTGATAATCTTTCTACTAAAGAAACAATTATTGATGCATTTAACTATGTAGGTTCGAATTCAAATCAAACTGCAATGGTTAACATTGGTGATTTGTTCTTAGTTGAGAATAATGGTGTTCACTATATTATTAAATGTACAAATATAGTAGTAACATCAGGTGATAATTTAGATTATTACGAATTCTCTATCAAATATTAATAGAATATATCAATCGCTTTTTATATTTGAGGGAAATACGAGCTTTCGTATTTCCCTTTTTTTAAATTAATAAATTATTATAATGAAAAATATCTTAATTCTATTCATCATATTGTCAATTGGTCTTTTATGGTCTTGTAAAACTAATTCTAAAAGTCAAAGTGATACTCCAAAAGAAGTTAATAATAAAACCCAGAAGTTTGATGAAGATATCAAGATTGCCTTTAATGAGACCATAACCTTTGAAAACGACATGAGTGTTGAATTTATTGACCTAAAAGATTCTCGTTGTCCAAAAGGGGTTTCTTGTTTCCAAGCAGGTCAAGGAACAGTCGTACTTAACTTTTCAAATGGAGAAGATACCCAAAGGGTTCAGTTATCTGTTAAAGGTTTATGTGATGCAAAATGTGGAGAAAAGAAAGCTCAAGGAAATTATATTTTTGAAATAAAAGAACTAAATCCATATCCCGAAGATGGAAATCTTATGAGCAAAGAAAATTATTATGCAATGATTAAAATCACTAAAAACAACAATAATTAGAATAAAGAAAGAAGATTAAACAATTCAATATCAAACCATTATACAACTATAAATTGTGACTAAAGTTTAAGAAACATTAAAAAATTATGACATATTTTGAATAAAAATATGTATTAATTTTTCACAAAATAAGTATTAAATAATTTGATTTTAAAGAAAAAATAATTCAACTTTGTGATGAGTCATCCAAATATTGTGTACAGTTTAGATACAATATTGAATGCTCGTAATCTCATTTTTTACTTTACTCATTTTGTTATGAATACTTATACACTGAAAAAGAATAATCATACAAAACGCCCTCACCCGTATATTAAATATTTACAATCAGCACTAATTCAATTAGACCAAAATCCTTCGTATGATAGCGAAGTTGCTGTTTGGTTAGATAATAATAATTTATTACAGATATTTGCATATATACACCCAGAAGAAGAAGCTTGGATGTATCGCTTTTGCCAGCTTTTAAACAAAAAAGAATTTGCTCCTTTAATTTCTTCAATTGAAATCAAAGGACCCGACCAAGGAATAGATGAAACAAGACTATACGACTTTACTACTTTACTTAACAAACCGGAGATTGTATTCAGCAACTTGATTGAATTTGAAGTAGAACAAACGCTGAGTATTCATAAAAATATTATCATGATTACCAATGATGATTTTTATGAAGAAAATGGCGCAGGAGGTAAGATTTTAGATAAAATGCCAAATCTTCTATCATTGACTTTACCTTCTGCTCCTTCTCCTTGTTTTTTTGATCGTGAATTTCACCCTATTCAACACTTAAATATACAAGCAGGATATGATCATCATGGATTTTTAAGTCATTTATCTAAAGCCAAATGTTTCCCAAATTTAAAATCTTTAGAATGGACTAATGGCCCAGGGATGGCATTAACATCTCATGCTCCTCAATCTCATATTGAACAAGTCAAGAAAAGCAAAACCATTCAACTCATTGAATTTAAAATTAATCAATTATTTATAGAACTTCCATTCTAAGTGCATGTTTAAATATTTTATTTATCAATTAGAATAATACTACTAAATATATATACTAATTTTACTCGCCAATAATAACAAAATTTAGTTATTATTGGCTTTTTTATTAATATAATCATCATCATAAAAAACACCTATAGCTTAAATTTTTCAAATAGTCCTCTATCATTTTTAGAAATAAGAATTTAAATTCTAAAAAATAGAAGTCACAACTCCTTGCTTTTTTATAATATTTATTTATCTTTGCAGTCATTTTTAAAACAAATAAAATTTAAGTAACATGTTTGCAATTGTGGAGATTGCCGGTCAACAGTTTAAAGTAGAGGAAGGTCAACAGATTTTCGTCCACCGGCTCAACGCGTCAGAAGGCGACAGCCTTAGCTTCGAAAACGTGCTACTAGTAGATAATGGAGGAAGTATCCAAGTAGGAACACCTACTTTAAAAGGAGCTTCTGTAAGTGCTACAGTAGTAGAACATTTAAAAGGTGACAAGGTAATTGTCTTTAAAAAGAAACGTCGTAAAGGCTATAAAAAGAAAAATGGTCACCGCCAATCATTTACTAAAATAAAAATCGACAGTATTGCTGGTTAATTTTAGTATTTAATAAATCTTATTTTAAAACAATTAAAGCATTTCGCTTTTATCTAAATATTCAAAATCATGGCACATAAGAAAGGTGTAGGTAGTACGGACAACGGACGGGATAGTAATAGTAAACGCCTCGGTATTAAAAAATTTGGAGGTCAAGCCGTAAGAGCTGGAAATATATTAGTTCGTCAAAGAGGAACTAAATTTCATCCTGGATTAAATGTAGGTATGGGTAAAGATTTTACACTTCACGCTTTAATCGAAGGAACTGTAGCCTTTAAAAAAGGACGTAAAGGAAGAACGTTTATTTCAGTTTTACCTCAAGATGCTCAGCCTAAAGCTGCAGCTCCTAAACCAGTTGCTAAAAAGAAAGCAGCTCCTAAAAAGGTAGAAAAAGTAGAAGAAAAAACAGTAATGGAAGCTCCTGCCCCAGTAGTGGAAGAAAAACCAGCTAAAGAGGAAGCTCCTAAAGCTAAAAAAACTACTAAAAAAGCAAAAGACGATGATTTCAAAAAAATCGAAGGAATCGGTCCTAAAATCAGTCAACTTATCAAAGATACTGGTATTGAGACTTTTGCTCAATTAGCAGAAACTGAAGTAGAAAAATTAAGAGAAATTCTTGATGCTGCTGGTAACCGCTATAAAATTCATAATCCAACAACTTGGCCTGCTCAAGCTAAATTAGCTGCTGAAGACAAGTGGGATGAATTGAAAAAATGGCAAGATGAATTAGACGGAGGAAAAGCATAATATTTCTTTTTCTTTAAAAAATATAAGAGTTTATCCCTTTTGGGGTAAACTCTTTTTTATTTGTAATTGAAATTGTTTAAAAATATTGAAAGATTTGATTAGCATATTAATGCCTGTTAAAAATACGGAACAGTATTTAAGAGAATGTTTGGATAGTATTTTAAATCAAAGCTTCAAAGATTGGGAATTGATTGCTATTAATGACCATTCAACAGATTCTTCTTTCAACATTTTGAGAGAATATGTAAAAAAAGATAATAGAATCCGTGCTTTTAATAACGAAGGAAAAGGCATTATAAATGCATTAAGACTAGCTTATCAACATTCAAAAGGTAATCTCATCACTAGAATGGACTCTGATGACATTATGCATGTTTCTAAACTTGAAAAATTATTCGCTCAGATAATTAGAGTAGGAAATGGACACATAGCAGTTTCTAAGGTTTCTTATTTTTCAAAAGAAAAAGTAGGACAAGGTTATCTCAATTACGCGAAATGGCTCAACAATTTATGTGAGACTAAAAGGCATTATCATGAAATTTACAAAGAATGTGTTATCCCTTCTCCTGCTTGGTTAATTTATAGACATGACTTGGATAAGGTTAATGCTTTTAATCCAAATACCTATCCAGAAGATTATGACCTTTGTTTTAGATTTTATCAACATCAAATCAATGTCGTTCCCGTATTGGACATCTTGCATCATTGGAGAGATTATCCTGAACGTACTTCAAGAAATGATAAACACTATGCTGATAATAGATTTTTAGATTTAAAAGTTCATTATTTTTTAAATATTGATTATAATTCTCAATTAGAATTAGTGCTTTGGGGAGCGGGTAGAAAGGGGAAAGAAATTGCTAAAAAGTTAATTGATAATCAGATTAGATTTCATTGGATATGTAATAATGAAAAAAAGATTGGTAAATCTATATATAATGTAGTCTTAAAGGATTATAAATTAATTCATTCATTGAGTAATTTTCAAACCATAATTGCGGTATCATCTCCTGATGAACAGGCATCTATAAAAGAATATTTCGAGCTATACTTCAGTAAACCTATCTATTGGTTTTTTTGCTAAAAAACATATTACAAATAATAAAAATATCAAAAAGATAAATAAATTTCTTTATCTTTTAATTTTCAATATTAAGTTTTTAAAAATGAAAAGAAATAATTAATTAAAATTATACTTACTTAAAATTTACTTATTAAATTAGCGATTTAATATTAATGCTCTAAAAGCAATTCGTAACAAAGTCTATATTTATACACCTTTTTTATGGATGAAAAACGAACAAGACTCCCTAAATTAAAACAAAGTCCATCCTTTGATGATATTGAACGAGTTGGTATGGCAATAAAGTCCTATATCCACCAAACTCCTATTGTATCCTCTAAAAGTTTGGATGAAATTGTGGGTTGTCGAGTATTTTTTAAATGTGAAACCTTACAAAAAGGTGGTGCTTTTAAAATAAGAGGAGCATTGAGTGCTGCTTTATCCTTAACGGATGAAGAATTGAAAAAAGGTATCGTAACTCATTCATCTGGCAATCATGCACAAGGAGTAGCTCTTACGGCTAAAATTCTCAATACTTCGGCCTATATAGTCATGCCTCATAATTCTTCGAGTGTCAAAATGAGAGCTACTGAAGAGTATGGAGCCAATATCACTATGTGCGAACCAAATATTGAGTCTAGAGTAGCAACAGCCAAAAAACTACAAGAAAAAAAAGACTTATCTTTTATTTCTCCTTATAATGACTACCATGTCATAGCAGGTCAGGGAACCATTGCTTTAGAGTTTTTAAAGAAAATGGATGATTTAAATTTTTTATTAGCACCTGTAAGTGGAGGAGGCTTATTAGCAGGAACTTCGATAATAGCAAAAGAGATTTCTAAAAGAATAGAAGTCATAGGTGTTGAACCTAATAAAGCCGATGACGCCTATCGTTCATTTTATTCTAAAAAATTAAAATCAAATAAAACAACAAGTACCATTTGTGATGCTTTAAGAGGTAATTTAGGAGATAAAACTTTTCCAATAATTTTAGATAATGTAGATGAGATTATAACCGTAAAAGAAAAAAACATCATTAAAGCGATGAGGCTTATATGGGAAAGATTGAATCTTGTTTGTGAACCATCTTCTGCTGTTCCTCTAGCAGCAATAATTGAAAACAAAAAGTATTTTAAAAATAAAAAAGTAGGTATCATCCTCACTGGAGCCAACTTAAACCTTCAAGAACTTCCCTTTTAATGAACAGTAGTCAATGAACAGTTATCATTTAGAGCATGTTTAAATTTTATTCTTTATGAAAACCAACATATTAAGAACTTGTCTTTATAAATATTTTATCGTTTATCCCGATAAACTCAAAAATATTTATTTCGCCAAAACCTTAATCTATTGATTTTCATTGTGATAAATTTTAAACATGCTCTTAGTAGTTTTTGAGTATAAAAACGACTTTAAATTTAGTTTTTAATAGATTAAATAAATAATATGTCAAAACGTGTATTAGTTACTGGAGCAAGTGGTTCATTAGGTTCTTATTTATCTAAAATGTTATGTAATAAGGGTTATAATGTAAGGGCATTAGTTAGAAAGACTAGCCGTTTAGACTTACTTGAAAACTATACTGAAAAATTAGAATTATTTGAAGGAAACATCCTTGATTTGCCTTCTTTAGAAGATGCCATAAAAGATATAGATTGGGTATTTCATTGTGCTGCAAAAGTTTCTTATTCGCCGAAAGGCAAAAAAGAAATGATAGCAATCAACATAGAAGGAACTGCCAATGTTGTCCATGTTTGCCAATACCACAACACGCCTAAGTTAATACATGCTAGTTCTATAGCTGCTTTGGGCAGAGAAGGAAATAAAAAAATGATTAGCGAAAAAGACTTGTACAAGCCAGATGATGCTAATTCCTTATACTCAAAGACTAAATTTAAAGCAGAACAAGAAGTTTGGCGTGGTGCTGCTGAAGGATTAAATATTGCTATTGTGAATCCGTCAGTTATCTTAGGAACAGGTTTTTGGGAAAATAGTAGTAATAGGATATTCCAAAAAGTAGCGAAAGGTTTAAGATTCTATACAACAGGTTCTACTGGTTTTGTAGATGTAAGAGATGTGGCTCAAGCTATGATTTTATGTGCTGAAAAGGACATTAGAGATAAGCGATTTGTCATTAATGGAGCTAATATAAAATACCAATACCTTTTCAATCAAATCGCTGATGGATTAAATGTAAAACAACCGACTATTAAAGTTACTCCTTTATTGAGTGAAATTGCTTGGAGAGTAGAAAAAATAAAAGGTAAAATAATAGGTAAAACTCCTTTAGTAACTAAAGAAACAGCTCATATAGCTAGTCAATCATTCTCTTTTGACAACAGCCTATCTATTAATGAACTTGGTATGGCTTATAGACCTATTGAGGAAACCATACAGCAATGTTGTGAAGCCTATTTAGAATATCAAAAATCTGGTAAACATGCTTATCTACAACTCAATTAATAAAGAAAACTCTTTATTAATTCA
>JAHDBK010000163.1 GCA_020630455.1 Saprospiraceae bacterium | reverse complement strand
TAAATCATTATCAATAGGTAAATGTTCTAAAGATACTAAAAAGTTCCCAAAAGGTCTTTTTTAACGAATGAAATGCTTGATTATATAAAAAATAAGCAGCACAACTTTCGCTGTACTGCCTATAAATACACCATAAAATAAAAAAAACTTCTTTTCTACAGGTATCTGTGAATATCTTTGATTAGGCTTTTTCTTGAGCTTCTTTAGCTTGAGCCATTTTTAATATATTCTTCATTTCTTGGTCTATAAAATATAGACTTTGAGCACCGTCGCCAATCAGATTAATTTTATCTAAAATCGACCTAGCTAGATTTTCTTCTTCTCTTTGTTCTTCTACATACCATTGCAAGAAATTCAAAGTATTATAATCATCTTCTTTATAACAAATAGCCAACAGCTTATTGATTGAAGCAGTTACTTTTTGTTCGTGTTGATATACTTTTTCAAAAATTTCTTTGATGGATTTAAATTCAAGAGGAGGTTGAGGTATAGCGGGAGTTATAGCAAACCCGTCCACTTCACTTAAGAAGTGAAATATCCTCATCATGTGGCCTCGTTCTTCAATTGATTGAGCATGCAAAAATTCTGCTGCTCCTTCCATTCCTTGGCTGTCACACCAAGACGCCATAGCTAAATAATACTGTGACGCATACGCCTCTAATTCAATTTGATGATTTAGGGCGGATTCCATATTTTTAGAAATCATAAAATAAAAACTTCTTTTTAATTTTGACGCTAAAACAAATTTAGTAAATTATAATTAAAATACCTAATTTATTATAACATTTTTAATGAAACAATAAATTAGGTGTTTCTAGAAGTGGAAACACCTAATAATCAATATATAATAAACAATCTAAAACTTCATAAGTTGAAGAAATAGATCAGTATTTTCAAAAAATAAAATTATATAGAAGTATGAATTTTGTCTTTAATCGATTGAATAAGATTAGGAGAGACTGGTTTGCGTTGAATACGCGATTTGACAAATTGTCGGAAGTTTTGTTCTTTGTTTAGCAGTTGCATATACTGTGGGTTTTTCTTGAGCTCCATTAACAATTCTCTTTCTTGCTCAGTACTGAGCTCACCATCTAGGTAGAGCGTTATTTTCTGTGTTAAATCTTTATTTTGATTCCCCATGATCATCATAAATTTTGATTATTGCCAAATATATAATTCACACAGGGATAAAACCGAGCAGGCTACATCATTGTTATCTTCAGTTTGAACAAGAGGAGAACTACTCGGCCCCACGGGAGCTAAAGAGGTGGTTCTTGTTGAACAAAATGATATATGTTGAAATGATATTAGCATTATTCAGATTTTAAACTTGTCTATTATATATTTTGATAATAATTAATTAATAAAAAAATTCTTTATAAATAAAAGATTCGATTTTTGTAGAACTACAAAAACCGAATCTAAATAGTCGTCTTTATTTTCTTTTATCAGAAAAACCTAAAGATTGGGCATACTCCATTAATTTTACTTTTAACATGTTTCTACCTCTGTGCAAACGTGAACGCACTGTACCTACAGGTATATCTAATATTTCTGCAATTTCTTCATATTTGAAGCCTTCCAAGTCGCACAATAAAATTACTGTACGATAAGGTACATCCAAAGAATTGATTGCTGCTGTCATTTCATCACCCAACATCGCATCAAACAAATCTTCTCTCAAGTCTGTATAAGACGTTAAAGCAGAATCTGATTCTTCTTGGTGGAATGAAACAATTTCTTCATAATCGACTTTTGTAGGAGCTTTAGCTTTTTTACGATATTCATTAATGAAAGCATTTTTCAAAATCGTAAACAACCATGCTTTGGCATTAGAGCCTACTTGATAACTTTCAATACTTTTATAAGCTTTCATGTACGCTTCTTGAACCAAGTCGTTAGCATCATCTTCGCTATAAGTCAAATGATAAGCAAAGTTGTACAACGCGTCAATTTGAGGCAACAATTCTTCCTCAAAAATTTTATCCCTGATATTTTTTTCCATCGCTACCATAAAAATAGATAGTTTTTTAGTCTTAAAAAAATAAAACTGTTCAAGTACATGAACTTTTACTATTTCTTTTTAGTTCCATTTTTCTCATTTTTTTTATAATAATTTTAATAAAAAATAAAAGATAAAGAAAACTCTTTATCTTTTACTCAAAAAATCAACTATTCTTGTTTTAATAATTTATTTATAAAAATTAAACCCATTGAACTCTTGAAAATGGATTTCCTTTTGTCCTTGATGAAAAAAAGGAATAAAAAATCAAGTACTATATGTATTTTTTAACCAAAAGCCCTATCTACGATATCTTTTTGTTCTGCATCATGTTGTTTTTTATATCCTGTAGCAGGAGATGCTGAGGATTTACGAGAGATTAAATCAATATCATAATTTCTATAAAAGGCTAAGAAATACTGCCAAGAGCCCATATTAGAAGGTTCTTCTTGTACCCAGAATTTTTCAGCATTTTTATACTTCTTATTTACCAATTCATCCATTTTATCTTTAGGGAAAGGATATAACTGTTCAATTCTTACGATAGCGACATCGTTTCTTTTCTCTTGCTCTTTTCTTTCTAATAAATCATAATAAACCTTACCTGTACAGAACAATACCCGTTTTACTTTCTTGGCTTTAGCCGCAGTAGTAATACTTGTATCATCGTATACCTCATAGAAATTATTAATTTCGGTAAATGCTTCTACTGTAGAAATACATTTAGGATGACGAAGTAAAGATTTAGGTGAAACAATCACTAATGGTTTTCTATAGGGACGTGCTAATTGTCTTCTAATAATATGGAAGAAATTAGCAGGTGTGGTCAAATTAGCTACCGTCATATTGAATTCAGCACACATTTGGAGGAAACGTTCTAGACGTGCAGAGGAATGTTCAGGACCTTGCCCTTCGTATCCATGTGGAAGCAGCATCACTAAACCGCTCATTCTTCCCCACTTAGATTCTGCTGCTGAAATATATTGGTCAACGATGGTTTGAGCACCATTATAAAAATCACCAAATTGAGCTTCCCAAACTACAAGGGAATTTGGCGTAGCCAATGAATAACCATATTCAAAACCCAATACAGCAAATTCAGACAATAAGGAATTAAAAATCCTCATTTCTCCTTGTGTATCTGTAATTCGACTTAGGCGATTATATTCTTTAAACGTCTTGGCATCATTCAAAACACAGTGACGATGAGAAAAAGTACCTCTTTTGACATCTTGACCACTCATTCTTACATCTTTGCCTTCATTGATGATTGAAGCATAAGCTAATAGTTCAGCCATAGCCCAATCCAAGACCTTCTCTTTTTCAAATTTATTTTTATTATTAGCTAATAATTTTTTAATTTTAGAATTAGGTGTAAAATCATCAGGAACGCTTAAGATTTTGTTCATTAAATCATCAACGATTTCCATTTTTAGGCCAGTAATTGGAGAAGGGAAAAACTGCTTAGGGTCTTGAACTCCTTTTTCCAATTCTCTCCAAGCCAATTCTGGTTCTTGATAAGTATAAGGTAATTCTTTCTGGCGAACCATATCCAAGCGGTCTTGAAGTAAGTCATTGAATTCTTTTTTCATGTTCTCCGCCAAATCTTTCTCAAATTCTCCAGAAGCTAATAATTTATCAATATAAATTTCTCTTGGATTTTTATGCGACTTGATGAATGAATACATTTCAGGTTGAGTGAATTTGGGTTCATCTGCTTCATTATGTCCATGTTTTCTATAACAAACCATATCAATGAAAACATCTTCATTAAAATGTTGGCGATAGTCTAAAGCTAATTCACATACAAAAATAACGGCCTCCGCATCATCCCCATTTACATGAAACACAGGTGCATCTACTAAACTAGAAGCTGCAGTTGAATAGGTAGAAGAACGAGCATCATCAAAATCAGTTGTAAATCCAATTTGATTATTAATTACAAAATGAATAGTTCCTCCTGTTTGGTAACCTTTCAATTTACTCATTTGGACAGTTTCATAAACGACTCCTTGTCCTGCTACTGCTGCATCACCGTGAATGAGGATAGGCAATATTTTGTCATACTGACTGTTGTACAAAATATCGGCTTTTGCTCTAGAGAATCCTTCTACAACAGGGTCAACTGATTCTAAGTGAGAAGGATTGGGTACTAATTTCAAATCCATATCTTTTCCGTGAGGAGTCGTAATTTGAGAAGAATAACCCATGTGATATTTCACATCACCATCTCCAAAACTTTGTTCTTTATGTACAATTCCTTCAAACTCACTAAAAATATGCTCATAAGTCTTACGCATGATATTTGCCAATACATTCAAACGACCACGGTGTGCCATACCTATGACTACTTCTTGAACTCCTGCATCTCCTGCTTTATTAATTATGGCATCAAGTCCTGCAATAGTTGTTTCTCCTCCTTCAAGAGAGAAGCGTTTTTGTCCAATATATTTTTTACCTAAAAATTGTTCAAAAGCAACAGCTTCATTGAGTTTTTCTAAGATACGTTGTTTCTTCTCCATTGAAAGTCCTTCTGAATGATAAGAACGTCTTTCAATCTTGTCTCTTAACCATCTTCTTTTTTCTCTATCTTGAATAGAGTGATATTCAAAACCAATAGAAGAGGTATAAATTTGTTTTAAACGATTTTCAATATCACGTAGAGAGGCATTTTCCATTCCTATCTCCTTACCGATAATGAATTTCATATCATAATCCGCTTCAGAAAGATTAAAATCTTCTATTTTCAAAGTAGCTTTTCTATCTCTTCTTTGTCTAATAGGATTGGTTTTAGATTCTAAATGCCCCCTATTTCGATATGCTTTAATCAAAGACCACACTCTGAATTCTCTACGATCTACTTTGTCCGATATAGCTCCATTAGAAGAACCATTTTGCGAACCAGCAGCGAAGTCAAATCCTTCAAAAAACAAACGCCAATCTTGCTGAACTGAAGCGGGGTCATCTACATATTGTTGATACATGGCATCAATAAAAGATGGATGTGCATTGAATATATGTGAATAATCACTCATTATATATAAAATTATTGTTTCTTAAAAATCTTATTATTTGTTTGAATAATAAAAAAAACTCTTTATTATTTTAATTAATATAATTAACTCACAAATTTAATGCAAATATCGTTTATTTTAATAAAATAAACGGAATAAATCTTTCATAAATAAAATAGATATTGGATTTTATATAAATTTGTGACAAAATTAAAATAGCTCATGAATTTAAAGCTCAATCAAGTCGGCAAACGTTATCGCTATGAATGGATATTCAGTGAAATGACTTATGAGTTTAAGCAAAATGAGTTTTATGCTATCCTAGGACCTAATGGTGTTGGCAAATCTACTTTAATGAAGATATTATCAGGACATCTTAGTCCATCAGAAGGCAGTATCGATTTTTATAAAAATGAACAAAAAGTAGAGAAAGATGCCGTATATAAACAAGTCAGTTTTGCAGCCCCTTATATTGAATTGATTGAAGAATATACTTTAAAAGAATTGGTCAATTTTCACCATCAATTTAAATCCTTAAAAAGCAATATTAATAAAGATAATATTCAAGAAATATTACAATTGCCTAAAAGTGCCTATGAAAAGGAAATTCGATTTTTTTCATCAGGAATGAAACAAAGAATGAAATTAGGTTTGGCTTTTTTATCTAATACCTCTTTACTTTTATTGGATGAACCTAGTACTAATCTTGATAGCAAAGGTGTGAATTGGTACTTGGAAATGATTGAAAAACACACTAAAGACAAAACTGTTATTATTGCATCTAATGAAAAAAAAGATTTTTCTTTTTGTTCTCATTATTTAAATATTTTAGATTATAAATAACATTCAATATGTATATTATTTTAATATCCTTAGTCATTGGACTTTTTATAGCCATGCTTTTTGTTAATATTTATTTTAGGGTAAAAGTGATGAAAAGCTATAAAAAATTAGTTCAAAATAGAGTGGAATTTGATGCTAAGCACTTGTTTAGCAGTAAAAGACTAGAGGAAGAAGTATTGAGCAAATATCCTCAACACAAAGATGACATTATTACCTTTATCAAGCATATTCACTACTCTGTAAAAATGGCATCAGTCCTCATCGTTTTGATTACTCTTTTTGGAGCTATATTGATGTATTATAGAGAATAAACTAGTTGTTCGCTTACTTGATACTATTTTGATTTCAAAGTCAGTATATACCATTTTTTATCTTCAGCATTTCTAACAATAGTCTTATTATTAATAGGCTGACAAATATTAATATAGTTTGGTTCTATCACTGTATTCAAATCATGATCCCACAGACCATATCTTTTATTTAAATCATTGAATAATTCGTTCAAATCATTTGGGTGTTTTAAAAACCTAATATATTCTTTTGAAGCACTTTCAGTTGAAAAGGTTTTATCTGTATTTTTATCTGTAACGGTGATTTTTTTATTTTGATTATTAAAAATAAAAGGGGCACTACTTGTCGAAATGATTATTTTTTCATCATAGATATAATGATCTAAGCTATATTTTTCATCTATAAAATATTCATTCCCCTGCGTATCAATCCATCCTCTTCTATCGTCTTTTACAACTACAAAATGGTTTTGATTTTTAAAATTAAAAATTCTATCATAAACCGCTTCAGAAATGATTTTCCTTGTGAACTTATTGTTTAGACCTGTTTTATTCGCTTCATCAAAATAGAGACCAAATTTCTCATGATATTCAGATTCACTTCCCCTTAGGAAAGGCTTTATATTCTCAATATTATCATAATAATCTTTCACAGGGTAAACTTCAACCTTATTACCTTCTTTATCAATAAAATAAGAATCGTTTTGTTTTGTAACTATTGCTACACCATTCCAAAAAGGCTTAGCATTTTCAAATGGACCTATTTTCTTTTCTGTTTTCACATTATAAAAATAAAATTCATCTTGACTATTATTTGACGAGCCACTAAGCGATTGTGGTGCAGGTATTTCATTAAAATTAACTGTTTTTAAATCTGTATTGAATGCACCTATCTTGGGATTTTTCATCAAAAGCATATCTTCCTTAACTTCCCAAGCTGTTTTTACGGAATTGAATAATGCCTTTCCATTTTTATCATAAACATGGATTTGATTTGATTGAAAAACCAAAATAGTTTGTCCTAATATTCTAATATTTTGAACTGTTCGTGTGGGTTTAATTATATAATTTCCATTAATATCAACTAGACCTTTTTGCCTATTCTCATTTACAATTGCAAAATTATTAATGAAAGGACTTATTGGCTCCTTATATTTACCAATAGTTAGTATTTTTCCTTTATTATTTTTTACCCCATATAAAGAATTTTCTTTATCTTTATAAAAATAATAATCTTCACCTAAATCATTTGCACGATACTCCATCATCTCTGACATACTTTGAAAAAGTTGGTCTTTATAAAAATATTGTGCTCCGTTTCCTAGCTTAAAAGCGTTCCAATTTTCATTAAAATTTAATTTTGAAGATTGGGGATTTAATAATATATTTTTATCTGTATCTACAATGCCATATAATTCTTTGGATTGAGGTATTAATAATATATTTCCATCAATTAAATTATGAGCACTTTGCATTCTCATATCTAATGGATATTCGTCTTCTCCTACTTTTAGGATAAATGCCTGATTACCATCCAGTAAAAAAGTATTTTCAGCAATAAATGAAGAAATATGAAATCCTTC
>JAHDBK010000627.1 GCA_020630455.1 Saprospiraceae bacterium | reverse complement strand
AAGTTCTTAATATGTTGGTTTTCATAAAGATTAAAATTTAAACATGCTCTAAATAGAAATGTTTATCTTTTTGTTTTTAAAGTTAATTATACAAAACGATATGAAACAAACTTACTCATTAATTTTATTGCTATTTACCTCTTTTTCCATTTTTGCACAATACGATATTGGAGAAACAGATATAACATTTGTTGATGCTAGCAGAAGTGATAGAAATATTCCCGTACAAGTATATTATCCAGCAACAGCAGCAGGTAGCAATACGGATATTGTTGAAAGCGTTTTCCCTATTGTTGTTTTTGGTCATGGTTTCACCATGAATGCAGATAACTTTTTGAATGTAAAAGATTTCTTGACGCCAAAAGGTTATATAGTCTTATTAGTGAATACAGAAACAGGGATTTCTGCAGACCATCTCACCTTTGCCAAAGACTTTAATTTCGTAGCGAACGAAATGTTGAATAATCCAAGCAGTTTTTTTGATGGACATATAAGCGATAAAGCGGCTGTTTCAGGTCATTCCATGGGCGGAGGAGCTAGTATGTTGGCAGTAAAAGAATCTGATACACCATTCCATACAGTTATTACTTTTGGAGGAGTAGAAACAAATCCAGCATCAATCTCTGGAGGTACAATTGATACACAAGGAGATATTCCTTCATTGACCGTGGCAGGAGAATTAGACTGTGTAACTACTTCGGGTCAATCAGCAGGGGCTCCTATTGATTTGTACAATGCCTTAGATTCTGAATACAAAGTATATGCAATGATTGAAGGAGCTACGCATTGTCAATTTGGGACAGGCACTTCCTTGTGTACTTTTGGCGAAATTGGTTGTTCCGCAGGAATTAACGAAGCTACTCAACACCAACGAATGTTTACTTTAATGTGTGATTGGTTAGATTATTTCTTAAAAGGGGATTGTAATGCGATACAAGACTTTGAAAATTATTTAGATAATAATAATGGAGAATTGACAAGTTCTCAAATCTCAGGGACTTTACCTACTGCAACGGCGGATTTAATCATAGAAGGAGATGCTTCCTTAGCCATCAATGGAACCTTCGAATCTTACCAATGGTATTTGGATGGGAATATTATAGACGGTGCTACTGATGCAATCTATACGCCACAAGAATCTGGTAACTATAGTGCAGTAGTAATAGACAATAATGGTTGTGAAATTACCCTTGTAGGAGTAGATGTGAATTTTTCAAATATTATCCAATTAGATAATGAAAAGATGGATTTTGAGGT
>JAHDBK010000162.1 GCA_020630455.1 Saprospiraceae bacterium | reverse complement strand
CGGTTTCGTTAATTATTTTTACTATTTTTCCTTCTATTAATTTAGGCATTTATAAAGAAATTTCTTTATATTTAAAGAATGTTTTAAAATTATTATTATATAAATAATTTTGTAAATCTTCGCTTTTCATATTTGTAGCAATCATCACAAAATCTCCTCCCCAGGCTCCTAAAGACTTGACGGATGCATCTAAGTCTTTAAAATATAATTCTTTGACTTTCGTCAAATTTAAGGTTGTAGCAACGAGTGATTCATGTCTATCCATTATCTGTCTAAATGTTGACAAGTTTTTGGCTTCATACATATGACGACTTAGAGATGAAATTTGTTCAATAGTTTCTTGTTGGATTGTAGTATTTCTATAATGTTGAATACCCTCTCTACTATTTTGTTTTTTATTTAAATGAACAAAATAAATGGATTCGTGAAAATCAGGAAAGAAATTAATAGCTTCGCTATAAGGAGTATTATTTTTTATTTGATAATAAATAGCAGAATTGGCTTTGGCACAAGCAATATCATAGCCCGAACCGCCCATTGTGTGTTCTAGTAAATCATAAGGATTGGTATTGGACCATTGAGCTAAATTATTAATTAAAGTAGAGCTACTTCCTAGCCCCCATTCATTGGGGAATTCTAAATGATTTTGGATTAGAATGCCATTTTTTTTATTAAATAATAAAGAATTTTCTTTATTGTTATTAAAAATATAAAAAAGCATTTTTTGAAAAGTTATAGCAACTTTTTCATTATTAGTATATAAAATATTGAAATCACTAATATTATAATGAGCTTCAAACCACAATTCTTTTTGGAAATTCCAGCTTTTACAAATTATCTTGGTTTCGTCTAATGTTTCAACAGTCATAGACTGACCAAATCGACAAGGAATTGCTAAAGCTAATGCTCCATCTAGAACAAAATACTCTCCTGAAAGTAATAATTTCCCTTTTGAATGATATTTTTTGATAATTATTAATTTAAACTTGTCTAAAACCAACTCTAATTACAAATATAAAAGCTTTTTATCTAATTTATACAAATTGTCTTAACTTCGCAGCAAAATTAAAAAATCAAATTATGAATAAGATAACAGTAATCGGTGCAGGTACTATGGGAAATGGAATCGCCCATGTATTTGCAATGAAAGGACACGATGTAAACCTAGTAGATATTTCTCAAGATGCTTTAGATAGAGCAATTGCAACTATTGATAAGAATTTAGGTAGAATGGTTGCCAAAGAAAAAATAAGTGAAGCAGATAAGACAGCAACTTTAAATAATATCACTACACATACCGATTTATCCAATGCAGTAGAAAGTGTTGATTTAATCGTAGAGGCGGCCACTGAAAATGTGGGTTTGAAACTCAAGATTTTTAAGCAAATGGACGAATTAGCTCCTGAAAAAACCATTTTAGCAACGAACACTTCATCAATTTCTATTACTCAAATTGCGGCGGTTACTTCTCGACCAGAAAAAGTAATTGGCATGCACTTTATGAATCCTGTTCCAATTATGAAACTAGTGGAAGTAATAAGAGGATACGCTACTTCAGATGAAACCACTCAAGTTGTAATGGAAATGAGCAAAAACTTAGGCAAAGTGCCTGTGGAAGTAAATGATTATCCAGGTTTTGTTGCGAATAGAATTTTAATGCCAATGATTAATGAAGCCATTATTACTTTATTTGAAGGCGTAGCAGGAGTAGAAGAAATTGATACCGTGATGAAATTGGGAATGGCTCATCCTATGGGACCATTACATTTAGCTGATTTTATTGGTTTAGATGTTTGCTTATCTATACTAAGAGTATTACATGATGGTTTTGGAAACCCGAAATACGCTCCTTGTCCATTATTAGTAAATATGGTAGCGGCAGGAAAACTAGGCGTAAAATCTGGAGAAGGATTCTATAAATATACAAGAGGTTCTAAAGAATTAGTAGTTTCTGATTCGTTTAAAAAATAATATTATTATAAATAGAACAAAAAAGTCCGTAAATTGAATTCAATTTACGGACTTTTTTTAATTAAGGTTATTCTTTTAATTTTTTATAATAAATAGTTTATTAATGTCACGAAATGCCATTTTTTAACTTTTTCAAGTTTTTTATTCTTTTTATTTTTGTATTAGGGTAAAATATCTTATAAAATTTAGATATTTTTTTTGTCACTAATTTTCTTTTTTTAAAGATTTTTTATAGTTAAAGGACTTTATTTAAATAGTGTTTTGCTTTTTGTTTTCATTTTATGGGTGTCACGTTTTTGATTTTTTTTAACTTTTTTTCTTTGTCTTGGGCATAGAAATAGCATAGAGAAAAAAATAAACAAATTAAATTCAGAAATATGATACCTAAATTAAACTATTTATTAACATTTCTTTTTCTTTTAACTTTTAGTTGTCTTTTTTCACAAACAATTACGGGAATAGATCAAGAAGATATCAATTCTGTTGGACAAGATGTTTCAAACCTCACTATACATGTAGATGGTGTAATATCTGGCAATACTTATGATATTTATGTTCTTTTAAGTAATCAAGGAATAGAGCTTGTAAATTCAGGAACTAATTTAATTACAGCAACTGGAGGAACAATTGGAACTATTTCAGGAACTTTAGCAGAGCCAATTATACAAGTTACAGCTACGGGAAGTTCATTTAGTTTAGTAGTGCCTCGTATGGCAAACTGTACTGCTTATGATTTGTTATCTTCAGGTTCGGCAGTAGCTTATAATGATCAAGCTAAAATAGGAGCTGGTGGTACATTATTTATTCCTTCTTCCAATTATCAAGTAAATTATGCAAGCCTTAGTATTCCTAACATTACAGATAATTTGGGTGGAATAACACCAAGTGCTACCGTTACTCGTACCGTAAATATTGTACAAGGTTTACCGAGTTCTCTTAGTTCTTTTCAAGTAGAAATAGTTGATTTAGATGGGGTTTTAGCATTTTCAAATATTGTATTAGTAGGAAGTAGTAGCGCAGCTATACCTTTAGCACAAATTACAAATTCAGCAGATACAACAATAGTTGAAATTACATCTGTTGATTTATTAGCAGCCAATTTTGGTAATGGGGATGGTTTTATGGATTTAAATGAAGGTGTTTCTTTACAATATGATTTTACAATAGATACGGGTTGCCCAAGTGGTAATAATATAACTGTAGGTCATATGGCATATTGGGGAGTAGAAGGCATAACAAGTCCTAGTGATAATTGCCAAAATAACAGTAGAAATAAAGTAATTTCTTTTAATGAAGAGTTACCTAATTTAAGAGTTAATATTTCGTCAACAACTCCAGATACTTGTATTGGTTATGGTGCGGGTTTTGTTGAACATACTATTACTTTCGAGAATACAGGAAATGCAAATCTTCTTGATTTAAGTTTTGAACTCTTGGGAGACCATGTAGATTTTAGTGTATTTGATGTTGCTAGTATTACTTATGATTTAGATGGGGCAGGGCCTGTTGCTTTTGTTCCAACATCAACGACAGATTTATTAGATGGTGCAGGATGTTTTTCAAGTATTCCAGGAACAAGTGATTATAAGAATATAGCTCAAATGGATTTACCTATAGATATTCCAGCAGGAAGTATACTAGAAGTTGTTGTAAGAACTTATTCTTGTTGCCCTACAACATGTGTAAATGAGTATAATGCTCATGATTTTAGGATAAATGCTATAACCTATGAAGAGATTTGTGGAGGAATTCTTTCTGAATCAGATGAATTAGTTAGCATTAGCTCTATGGAGTGGAACTCTTTATTAACGACTCCGTCTAACTTTTTTGTTTCATCCCCTGTTCAATATGCATATATTGATATTTATACAGCGGATTTGACTCAAATTCTTTTAGGAGAAGGAGCTTTATTCGAGCTAGAAGTAACCTTACCAGATAGAATTGATCTTGGTAATTCAGGTACAGCCTCAGAAATACAATGGAATGGAGGATTAACGAATCCAGGAAGTCCTGTTTTTTCAAATATTACAGATAATGCATTTACTATGAAATGGTCTGCTACTTCTGAAGATTTTAAAAATGGGCAAATTGTTTTTCCGCTTATTTTGGATTGTTCCGAAACTGCTGGGAGTAATGATATGACTATTAATTTATCTATAATACCAGAAGTGGGTTGTCCTTCTGGTGATTGTCAGCTATCTGTGTTGTGTGAGAATGTTAGTGTAGCAATAGCTTGTCCTGGTCCTTGTCCTGTTGGAGGAGTCAATCACTTGAATTATTCTTTTTATCGTTCTAATATTGACCCAGCAGATGCAGATAATAATGGTTGTCCAGATACAGACAATGATTGTGATGGAATTTTATCTGGTGTTGATACAGATGAGGTTGCTGCACCTTCATATGACCCAAGTTTAGTAAGGAATACAAGAGCATTAGAAGGAGATACAATTATTTCAGATGTTGAAGCTGTTGTTGTTGTAGGAACAGCAGGAGAATTTAGAAGATTGCAAATTATAGACAATTTTGATAATAATTCAAACAGAAATAAATTCAACCCAATTGGTGCAGATATTTATTATTATGATTTGAGTACAGGAAACGACTATTCAGCCACCTTATCTCCAATTTTAAATTCAGGAGTTTATCGTTATGATATTAGACCCAGCGATTTTGGATTAAGTAATACATTTGGAGGGCATAGATTTCAAGATGGAGATACTCTAAGAGCTAAAATAAAATATGTATTAAGAGACTATTCTACATTATCTTCAATAAATAGGTCTGTAAATAATAATGTATATGGTATCACAGGAACAGCCTTTAATGATCCTAGTGTTAAATATAGTTGTTCTACTTTTGCTGGTGTAATTTCTCATTTTTCTATATTAGTATATACACAAAATACTTCTAATGTTACTATTAATGGTTGTGGTACAGCAGATATTATTGGAGATATTAAGTTTGATGTAGGTAGAACCAATGGAGTTCAATATTTCCCGTACGAATATAGAAGAATAGGATATATAGATAGTTTTGCTATAAGAATCTTTGATACATATGAATATCTTGGTGCAGGAATAACTATTTCTAGATATAATTATGAATATCTTGATACTACTACAGTAATTCCAACAAATATAATTGCAGGTGTTGGCTATAGTGATTTTATTTTTGATTTAAATGACCCCTTGAATAGCCATGTGTTTTCAGATAATGGTGGTATGGTATTTCCAGGAGATGAAACATATGTATTTGGATTGGTCGTGAATGTAAGACCTCTTTGTGAAGTAAATAATAATATTACTGAAGATTTTGATCCTTTAGACGAAATCACCAATGCACGAGCAATAAAAGAACAATATTTTGAAGGAAATCCTAATATTGTAATCAGAAATGTGGCAAGGAGAGTCCGTTCAAGAATTGCAGATTTAAATATATCTTCGCTTTCTCAAGTAGAACCTTTTACTACAAATGATATGGTTTGGAATATAGATGTTACGAATGTTAGTAATAATGGAGCTGCAGATGAAGTTTGGGCTGTTGTAGAAGCCCCAGGTAGTATAGATGTTTCGACAGTTCATCTAAACTTAGATAATGGAGGAGTTTTAACTCCAATTGTAGCTAATGCAAATAATATTTTTGAACTGGGAAGTATAGGAACTGATGAAACAAAGAGTTTTCTATTAGGAGCAGATGTATTTGCTTGCTCTGTGGATAGTTTAGTTTTTTATGTTGGTATGAGGTGTCAAGGGTATCCTAGTTCTATAGCAGATGCTAAATCAAAATGTAATGAACAATTCACCGTGTATGTACAGCCCGAAACAGCACAAGTAAGTAGTGTTATTACTTCGTTGGCGTCTACTCCAGACCCTGAAGATGGAACTACATTATATGGTTCTTCAGAAATAGATATGTGTGCACCTTTTCCAGTAGAAATACAAATTATTAGTGGCCAATTAGAACCTATTAATAATTTACATTTAAGAGTTCCGTCCTTAGCTAGTGGCTTAGATTTTGTGTCAGGAAGTGGTTATATTTGGTATGATAGAAATGGTGATGGCACTTTAGATGCAGATGGAGCTGATGATGTAGATGATGGTGGAACGAATGATGATGAAAGAATTCCATTTGATTCAACTGAAGATGCAGCATTAAGTGCAATAAATGGAACAGGAGACCCATTTTTAATGGATATTGAAGCTTTAGTAAGTGGCTCTGGTTTGTTTGATTGGAGTTTGGGGCAATACTTACCTGGGGTCAAAGAAATTCCCCAAAATATCCTTTATGTACGTTTTGAAATGCTCTCTACCTGTAATTTAGTTGTAGGCAAGCCTATTAAATCTAGAATTTTTGCGGATAAAGCACTTTGTGGAGGAAAAGCAATAGGTAATGGAGAATTAAGGTCTGGTTATAATCTAAATGTAACGGGGTTAACAGCTCCTTATTTGGCTTCTGAAATTGGTATTTCTTCTAATAATATTAATAGTTGTGGAGGTGTTCAGCCTTTAGATTTTTCTTTTAGAAAAGATGGAACTAATGCTACCCATCCTAATGATTCTATTACCGTATTTTTACCTACAGGATTAATATATAATTCCTTTGGAAGTAATTTAGGTGACAAATCAGTTTCTAATACACCAGTTATCTCTTCAGATGAAACAGGTCAATTTTTAAAATGGCAAGTCCCTTCTACTTTAGTAGATACAGAAACTGTTCACTTTTCAATAAATGTAAGTTCAGATTCTTATGAATGTACTAATTATGAGGTAGGAATTGAAGTCGCAATAACAACAAGTGTTAGTTGTGGAGCTTCTACCTGCTCTGAAATTAAGATTTTTGCAGGAGAAGACAAGGGTGATGTTAATGTTGATTTACCTATTTTTGATCTTTCATTAAATTCTTTAAATGTAGTGTCTTCGACAGAATATAATGGAAACTTCGATGTATCTAATATAGGAGGAAGTGATTTTACAGATAATTTAAGCGTTGAAATTTATCAATACGATGGATTAGGTGGAATTACGGGTTCTGTTTTGAGTACAATAGATGCTGGAAGCCTTAATAGTGGTTCTTCTAGTTCTATTAATTTTAATTTAAGTACTACGGAAGATATCAGCTTAGGAATTGTAGCTATCATTCCTAATGTTAATGATAATTGTTATTGTGGAATGCCAGATGTTGCTTCTAGAAATATGTTTGAACTTCCTTCTTCAGTTATTACGCCGACTTTACCTATAGAGTTAATTAGTTTTAAAGCGAAGACTATTGATTGTGAAACAATTTTGGAATGGGAAACAGCCAAGGAAGATAATTTTAGTCATTTTGAGATTTACCGAATAGCCGAAAACTCTTCAGAAAAAGAATTAATTGGGACAATCCAAGGTCGATATAATAATGGAGGTAATTATGAGTTTATAGATGATTTAAAGAGATTTAACGGAAAATATTATTATCAATTAAAAAACATTGATTTAGATGAATCTTTTGAATATTCTAATATAATATCTACTGAAGTGAATTGTGGAAATTCAGAATTAATTATTAGCCCCAATCCTGTTAGAAAAAATCAATCTATAATGATTGCTTTCTTTACTAATAAAGAAACCGAATTTATTCAGATTTTTAATTCAAAAGGACAACTTGTAAAATCTGTATCTATTCAAACATCTATAGGGGAAACTAATAGTTTAAATATTAATTTAAACGAATTAAGTACAGGTATGTATTTTGTAAATACATCCTCGGGACAATCAAGTAAGTTTATTATTAAATAAATT
>JAHDBK010000161.1 GCA_020630455.1 Saprospiraceae bacterium | reverse complement strand
ATCAATTTAGGTGGACAAAGTTTAGATGCTAGACACCATATTTATGAAGCTGAAAAAATATCACCTTTATTAGAGGAAAGATTTACAACCTCCGAGTCTGAATACATTAGTCATGTAGAATTTGATGTAACAGGTTTTAAGGACTTAAATGGGCAAGTAAGGAGTTTGAAAAAGAATTATGATGAGTTTACTGATTTATTATTAGAAGATAAAAACTTTGGAAAAATATTACTAGAAGAACACGGTATTCTATCTCAACTAGGTATTACAAAACTAGGAACTGACGATGTAAAAAATGCTGAATTAATTTATAATGCTATATGTGACCAGATTAAAACGGTTGATGATTCTCCTAGTAAAAATAGTCTAGATTTTAAAAAGGTTTTATCCACTAAAACTGGAGATGAAAAAGATAAAAACATGTTACTTATTGCAGCTTTGAGAGAAGCTAAATTAAAAGCATTCCCTGTCTTATCTTATTCTAGAGGTAGTGGCGTTCCACAACCTTATTATGTAGACCCTTATGGACTTAATGTATTAACTTGTGCATTAGATATAGATGGAAAATATCACTTACTTGATGCTACTACTACCTATTTACCATTTGGATTTGTTCCTACTTATTCTCTTAATAGTGTAGGACTCATCATTGATGAGGCTAGAAAAGGCACATGGATAAAGATGCAAACCAATGCTAATAATAATGTTGCTTATGGTATAAAATTAAGCCTTGATGAAGGTAAAATTACAGGAAATATGAAAGGCAAATACAAAGGCTATTCTGCTGCTAATATTTTTAGAAAAAAAGAAGAACAAGACAATGAAGAGAATAATAATGATGAAGACGATGAATCAGATGAAGAAGAGGAAGATGATAAATCATCAGAAGATAGATTCAAAGACGATATTATAGATGGCTGGGGTGTAGCTGATTTAACATATACTCTTAAAACAAGAGAAGATGCAGTCATGCTTGAAGCTGAAATTGAAAAAGAAATTGACGTAGATGATATGATATATATCGAGCCGATAGCTATTCTACCTTTTAAAGAAAATCCATTTACTAATAAAGAAAGGGTTTCTCCTGTTGATTTTGCTTATGGAAATAAATTCCGTTATTCAGTAACTATCGAAATACCAGAAGGATATGAAGTAGAAGAACTACCTGAAAAAAGCATCATTACACTACCCAATGATGGAGCAAAATTCGTCTATGGCTCTAATGAAATAAGTGGTAAAGTTCAATTGAATGTTTCTTTTGAAATCAAACAATTATTCTTTACATTAGAAGAATATCCACTACTTCAAGAGTTTTTTACACTCTCTTTTGAAAAAATGCAAGAATTAGTCGTTTTAAAGAAAATATAAAGAATCTTTTTTATTAAATTAAAATAGTACCATGAAAAAATTATTAATTTTAACAATACTGCTTTGTCAGTTCAGTTATTCTTTTTCGCAAAAGTATAATGTAAATAATATTGATAAATCTCTAATTAAAAATGCTGACTTAGTATTCAGGGAACACCACACTCAATGGAAAGTCATCTCAATGAGTGATGCTTTAGAAACAGTTGATTACGCTGCTACTTTACTCAATGAAGATGCAGATTACATAGCAGATTTAGTTATACCTTATGATGATTTTATTAAAATTAATAGTGTTCAAATTAATATTTATGATAGTAATGGCTTTCAAATTGATAAATTCAAAGAAAAAGACATGAAAGATATCGGCAACATTGGTAGTGACCTCGCTTCAGATAGCCGATTTAAATTCATTAATCTAAGCGGATACGAATATCCTTATACTATCGAAATATCTTATTCTTGTAAACATAAAGGCTTGATTGGAATTCCACAATGGGATTTATCTGAAACATATACCAGTATCGAAAATGCCAGCTTATCTGTAATAAGTCCTAAATCCTACGAATTCAAATTTAAAGAACACAATGTTGAAAAATCAATTGATACAGATGATGAAAAAAAATGGGAAATCAAAAATATCCCTGCTATAGAATACGAGCCTTTAATAGCTAACTACGAAAGTCTTTTGCCTGTAGTTAAAATAGCACCAAAACAATTCGATTACGATGGCTATAAGGGTTCTACTGATTCGTGGAAAACTTTTGGAGATTGGAACTTAAATCTTTTAAATGAAGCTAAAAGTTTAAATCCCAAAATGAAAGAAGAAATCCAAGCACTAGTTAATGATTCAATGACTAAAAAAGAAAAAATTCAAACCCTTTATAAATATTTACAAGAAAATACAAGATATGTAAGTATACAACTAGGTATAGGAGGTTTTAAACCATTTGATGCAGACTTTGTACATGAAAAAAAATATGGAGATTGTAAAGCCTTGAGTTTTTATATGAAAGAAATGCTAGCTGCGATTGATATATCTTCCCACTACACTATTATTCAAGCAGGTAAAGACCATAGTGAAATTGACGTTGATTTCCCAAGTACTCAATTCAATCATATCATCCTATGTGTACCAATGGAAAAAGATAGTCTTTGGTTGGAATGTACTAGCCAAGAAGCTCCCTTTGGATATCTTGGAACGTTTACCAGCAATCGCCATTGTCTTTTAATTAGTGATAATGGAGGCACATTGGTCAAAACGCCTGACTATCCTAAAGAAGGAAATATTAAAAATACTCAAGTCAATATTACAATTGATTATGAAGGCAATGCAAAAGGTACTATCAATGAAAAAATGTATGGATTAGAATTTGAAAATCGTGGATTTAGTCAAATGATTAGTAGCTCAGACAAGGACAAAGAAGATTGGCTAAAACATTACATTGATACAGATAATATCGATTTTGAAAATTATGATTTTAAACAATTAGAGAATAAAGATTATTTTGGAGAATTAGATGTAAGCTTCTCTTCTAGAAATTTTTGCTCTACTATGAGTAAACGAATGTTTTTAAAACCTATTTTATTAGAAAAAAGAGGAAAATTCGAAGAAATAGAAAATAGAAAATTTGATTTTGAATTATCTCAATCCTATATCAATACCTTTGAATACATCTATGAACTTCCAACAGGTTATGAAGTAGAAAAAGAATTAAAAGAACAAAATATTGAAAGTGAATATGGAGTATATAAAATTAGTGCTTCAATTCAAGATGGCAAATATATTGTAAAACGACATATTGAAATCAATAAAGGAATCTATTCTGCCGATAAATACAATGAATTTGTAGCTTTTTCTAATCAAATTCACAAAGCAGATAATCAAAAAATAGTCATTGTAAAAACAAGCGAACCTTAAGAATGTTAATCAAGCAATAATAACAAAATTTTGTTATTATTGCTTCGTTATTTATTTATGAAGTTCTTCATTGAAAATATTATATCAAACTATATTTCTTTTCAACTTTCACTAATCAACTTATTAAACAAAAAAAACAGTTAAATCAAACAACTTAAATTCAGTATTCGATATACATTGATGATAAAATCTACGTTTTACAAAGAGTTTATATATCTTTGCGATAATTATTAATTCATTAAAATAAATATGAAACAAAGTCTATTTATAATTTTCATCAATATACTATTCTTACATTTAGTCAATGCACAAATAGAAGAAACAGCCCCTATTAATAATCCACTATTAAAAAACCTAAAACTAGAACAAAACAATAATAATTCTTTCCTAGGAGGAACAGATACTCTAGGACTGCCTTTCTTGGATGACTTCTCATATGAAGGGCCTTATCCAAGTATGAGTAATTGGTGTGATAATCATGTTTTTGTAAATAATACCATCTCTTATCAACCTCCAAGTATAGGAGTAGCCACTATGGACGGTTTATCTTCTAGCGGTGCTGCTTATTCTGAAAATTTAAGTGGTGATTATCTCACTTCTAAACCTTTTTATTTAGGAACTTATAGCAATACAGATAATGTGCATTTATCATACTTTTTTCAAGCAAAAGGTCTAGGAGACAAACCAGAATTGGAAGATTCTTTAGTTGTAGAATTTAAAGATATTAATGATAATTGGAACATAATGATGTCTTATAATGGCATCGATGGTAGTGTTTTTCCAAGCAGCTACATCCCCGCCTTCGAATTTGATAGTATCAAAATTCCACAAGATTATCTTTATGATGGATTCCAATTTAGATTTAGGAATATAACTTCAGGTCTAGGTCAAGTTGATTTATGGCATTTAGATTATATTCGCCTTACGGCAAATGTAATTCCTACTTTAAATTTTAGTGATGTAGCATTTACCCAACAAGCAACTTCTTTTCTTAAAAATTATAGCTCAATGCCTTGGGATCACTTTGAAGGAAATGAAAGCGAAGAATTAACTGACGAATATAGCGTTTCCTTGTATAATCATTTTCAAGTCACTCAAGAAATTACAAATAGAGTTTTAAATATCACCGAAACAACTACGAACACCAATGTATTGAGCAGTAATTATTTAACAGATTCAGATGCTCCCATTCCTTTAGGAAACGTAGATGCTGGAGTTCATTTAACCGCTACTAAAAATATCAATACTAATGATTATAGTACTTTTGAATCCAATATGAGTTCTTCTTTTAGTGGGGCTGAATATCTTGAATTTGAAAGTGAATTTTCTTTTGTACAATCAGGACAAGACCCTGCTTTTCCAGCATCATTTGATAATGATTTAGCAAAAAGAAAAACCATTTTTGACAATTATTTCGCTTACGATGACGGTACTGCAGAGAGTAATGTCAAAGCTCAAAATCCAGGTACTCAAGTAGCTGTACAATTTCATATGAATAAGCCAGATTCTATAGTTGCAATTCAAATGCATATTCCACATGTCGCAGGTGATGTTACGCTACAATTATTTAACCTCAAGATTTGGACTGACTTGGATAGCGACCCTATTTATGAAGACATTTTTGAAAAACCTGTTTATGTTGACGATTATTATGCTGATACTTTACAAGGCTTTACAACTTATACGCTTAAAAATGACTTGGGTGAAGACCAGCCTATTTTCTTAAATGTAGAATCATTTTATGTAGGTTGGCAACAAGTTACTGATACAGAAACACCTATTCCTGTTGGTTTTGATAAAAATACACCCCAAGCAGGTATTTATAATTTTTATAATACAGGAGGAGAATGGCAACCATTTCCAGAAACACTCCAAGGAGCCATTTTATTAAGAACCGTGGTTACAAGTAACAAAAGTGTATTCACTACTCCTAATGAAGAAATTTCTAATGAATTGAAAATTGAAGTATTTCCAAATCCAGCCAGTGATATTATTCATTTACAAACTCATTCGGAATTACAAAATGGACAAATTACCATTTCGGATTATTTAGGCAGAACAGTTTTATCCCAATCATTTCAAAATGAATTGAACATAAATCATTTGGCGAATGGTATTTATCATTTAGAAATATCTAGCGATAGTAACCAAAGTTACATAACTAAACTAGTCATTCAGCGTTAATTTCTTTATAAACTTTTACCTTTGCGGTATCTTATAATCATTTAATATCTAAAAAATGGGATTTTTCTCTAAAATTAAAAGCTTTTTTAAAAATATAAGAAACATGGAAGAAATCAACGTAAACGAATTGAAATCCAGAATTGAACACAAACAACCTTTCTATTTGATTGATGTCAGAGAACCTCATGAATTTCAAGAATTCAATATTGGAGGAGAATTGATTCCTTTAGGAAATATCCAATCAGAATTAGCAAAAGGAAATATGTCTAAATTTGAAGATAAAGAAATCATTGTTCACTGTCGTTCTGGACAAAGAAGTCGAATGGCTCAAATGATGATGATGCAAGCAGGCATCTCCAACGTCAAAAATCTAAGTGGAGGCGTTTTAGCTTGGCAGAGAGAATTTGGAAAATAAAAATTTCAATCCTAATTTAAAAAGTTGTAATATTGTATATTACAACTTTTTTTTTAGAGCATATTTAAAAATTTATCACAAAGATTAAAATTTAAACATGCTCTTATTCATTTATTTAATATTAATAAAATGACAAAATATCTCATTATCTGCCTAGTCTTATTCTCAAGTATCATTTTGTATAGTTGCAAAGTTACAACACCTAATTCTACGCCTAACTCTACACCTAATAATGAAAGCGAATCTACTAATACTGGCAAACCTCCTAAAGAATTCACAGAAGAAGAATTCGCCAATATGATGTCTGAACCATTCATTAATAAAAAATTCTCTTTATTTAATAACTTTTTTCCCAATCCTCATTTAGTAAAACAAATGGATCCTGACAATTTTGGAGAATTAAGTCATTCTGAAATCAATACTAATTTTATTAACCCTTTAAAAGAGCGTTTTAAAGCGAATTATGATAAAATTATAAATGAGATGAATGAAGAAGGAATTAAAGGCATTTCATTCAATTCTTATGAAGTAGAAGATGTTTACAATAAAGAAAATATGCCCAAAGTACTTAGTGTAAAACTCAATCATAGTGGCGATAAAACAGCAAGTATTCCGATTACTTTTATAGAAAAAGAAAAACAATGGTATATTTTTGAAATATTACATTCGACTGATATTTTCAAATAAAAGCATATAATACCAATCCATAGTTATAATATACGTTCTAACTATGGATTGGTATTATAACTAAACCATTTAGTTAGTATTAATTCTCTTTCTTTAATTCTACTTCGTCTTCATATTCTATTGGCACTTTAAAACTAATGCCTTTTACTTCAAAAGTAGCATGACCTTTATATAATAAATTTACTTTTTTATCTTGTAAGGCACTCAATCCAGCAGATAACAAATCCAATAAATTATCTTTAAATAAATCTTTAGGTTTAAAAGAAACTGATAATGGTAAACTAAAATCGGCTTTTTTAGCAATGGTAGTCATTTTGGTTTGATCAACTTGTCCCACTTTAGTATCATTAGCGAAAACGTCAATTTTTACTTGAGACATATTAATGGAAGCAGGATTGGGATTATAAATAATAGCATCTCCATTGATAGTTACCTTATCTTTAGTTAATTCGACTACTTTAATATTTTTTACCTTTTTAAATTTAGGTTCAACCGCTTCGGTTGAACAAGATACTATTGTTGCTATTAGCAAAAAAAACATCAAGAATTGTTTCATTTGTGAATATTTTTATGAATTTATTTAATAATTTGCAAATATAATAGATTTAATAAAAAATGAATATTAAAAATTTTGAATTCAAGGCTAAAGTAAATGAATTATCTTACTACGAATCTAAACTCAAGGAATTGAAGCCTACTTTCAAGGGAATTGACCATCAAGTTGATACTTATTTCAATGCTACTAAAGGAAGGCTTAAACTTCGTGAAGGGAATATCGAAAATGCCCTTATTCAATATAATAGGGAAAATATTGCTCATTCTAAATTGTCTGAAATTATTCTTTATCAACATGAACCTCATCCTGCTTTAAAAAATATTCTAATCCATCAATTAGGTATCAAAATTATTGTAGATAAATTGAGGAAAATCTATTTTATTGATAATATAAAATTTCATTTTGACCAAGTCAAACAACTCGGAACATTCATAGAAGTAGAGGCAATAGACACTAAAGGTTCTTTCACTATTGAAGAACTCAAAAAACAATGTGATTATTATTTCAATTTTTTTAATTTAAATGAAAATATGATGATTGACATGTCTTATAGTGATTTGTTACTTAGAGTATAAAAAACACGAATAATAAAGAGTTTTCTTTATTATTCGTATTAAAATT
>JAHDBK010000160.1 GCA_020630455.1 Saprospiraceae bacterium | reverse complement strand
TCTATCAATAAAATACAATTCATATTAAAATAAAAACTAATTTTAAACATGCTCTAATTCTTTTACAGCTAACCAAGCCATTAGTCCAATGCTAGTCGCCATACAATCTTCATCAATATCAAAAGTATTGGTATGCACAGGAGAAGTAATTCCTTTGGCTTGGTTTCCTGTCCCTAATCTATAAAAACAAGCAGGCATTACTTGAGAATAATAAGCAAAGTCTTCAGCTGTTAACCTAATTGGTAAATCTACAACATTTTCATCACCTAAATATTCAATTGCCCATTCTTTCACATTAACAGCTAATTGAGGATTATTATATAATGCAGGATAGCCTCTTTCTATTCTCAATTCACAACTAGCTCCCATTCCTTCAGCTATTGAAGAAGCCATTTTTTTCATGCGTTGGTGGGCTTCATTTCTCCAATCTTCATCAAAAGTTCTAAAAGTACCTTCTAATTTTACTTCATTTGGAATAACATTGGTTGCCCCGCCAACTGAGTTTATTTTTCCAAAAGTAATGACCGTTGGCATAGCAGGGTTAGCATTTCTACTGACTACTTGTTGTAATGCGGTAATAATATGTGAAGTCACAACAATCGGGTCTATACAATCTTGAGGTAAAGCTCCATGTCCTCCTTTTCCTTTTACACTCATATATAGTTCATCTGCTGAAGCCATATAAATACCTGGTTTTAAGCCAATTTTACCCGCTTCTAAAGGAGGGTGAACATGTTGTCCAATTATAGATACTGGTTTAGGGTTTTCCAAAGCCCCTTCCTTTATCATTATAGAAGCTCCCCCTGGTAATCTTTCTTCTGCTGGTTGAAATAATAATTTAATAGTTCCTTCTAAATGCTCTTTACAGTCATTTAATATTTGTGCTGCTCCTAATAATGAAGCAGTATGCACATCGTGCCCACAAGCGTGCATTACTCCTTTATTTTTGGATTTATAGGGAACGTCGTTTGCTTCTTGGATAGGTAAGGCATCAATATCCGCTCTTAAAGCAATGACTTTTTTTTCAGGGTTCTTTCCTTCAATCAAAGCAACTAGACCATTATCTGCAATGCCATGATTAAATGGAATATTCATTTTTTTGAGTTGTTTTGCAATATATTTTCCTGTTTCTACTTCTTGGTAAGATAATTCAGGGTAGGTATGAAGATGTCTTCTAATTTCAATTGCATGGTTTTGGTATTTCTGGGCTAGTTCTTTGATTTTTTCTTTAATATTCATTAAAATATATTTTTCAACAATAGACGTTATTCTTTTATAAGAAAATTTAAACATGCTCTTATTAATACAATAAAAAAACGTGCTTGTATAAATACAAGCACGTTTTGATCTTTAATATTAATTAATATTAATATTGAAGACCTAAAGCTCTCAACGTCTCCATGTTAACAGCACCAACTGGTAATCCGTTATCTTTTTGGAACTTAGTTAAAGCAGCTTTTGTACGAGCTCCCATTACGTTATCCGCAGGACCTGGATCATATCCACGAGCAGATAAAGCTTGTTGGATTTGACGTACTGTAGCAGCTGTCATTTCAGAACCACAAAGAACTTCTCTCCATTCAGAGAAACCACCTTTTTGTACTAAAACTCTCTTAGTTACTGTTTCATACTCAGCAGGTACTTCAATAGTACGAGTAGAAGCAGGAACACTAACTTGTCTCTTAGTTACTGTTTCGTACTGTGCAGGAATTACTTCCTCACGGCTAGAAGCAGGAACTGTTACTTTACGTACTGTACGAGTACCCATTTCAGCAGGAATTGTAGATTCTTCTACTCTAGCTGCAGACTTAAGTACTTGCTTAGTAATCGTGCTGTACTGTGCAGGAATTACTTCCTCACGAGTAGTAGCAGGAGTTTTAATAACTCTTTTAGTAACATTTGCATACTCAGCAGGAATTACTTCCTCACGAGTAGAAGCAGGAACTGTTACTTTACGTACTGAACGAGTAGCAGTTTTTTCAGGAACTGGTACTTCTTCAGAACATCCACTGTTAGCAACACCAGAACCGTCACAACCTACGTTTACACGCTTAGTAACTGTTTTGTATTGAGCTGGTACTTCTACCAAACACCATACTAAACAATCTTCAGGATCTTGAGAAAGACAGTTACGATCTGCTCTACGCTTAGTCCACTTAGTGGTAGCAGGAGCAATTTCGATACGCTCAGTCACTGTTTCATAAGCAGGCTCTTTAGAAACGATACGAGTAGAAGATGGTTCTACTACATAAGTTTCAGACACAGTTTCGTACTGTGCAGGAACCTCAATTAAACGACGACTTTCTTCTTTAACCATCACTTGCTCAGATACAGTTTCGTACTCAGCAGGTACAACGATTAAACGACGACTTTCTTCTTTGATCATCACTTGCTCAGTAACAGTTTCGTACTCAGCAGGTACAACGCGAAGAGTTGTTGAAGCTGGTGATTTTTCATACGTTTCAGTAACTGTCTCATATTGAGCAGGAACTGGAATCATGCGACGACTTTCGTCAGCAACCATAACTTGTTCAGATACAGTTTCGTACTGTGCAGGAACAACCTCTACACGAGTAGAAGCAGGTCTAACCTCTACTGTTTCAGTTACAGTATCGTATTGATCTTGGATCATACATTTAGCGTAACATTTACCAGGTTCACGCTCGATAGGAGCATCAAAACCAGGTTGAGCAGTAGCAGCCACAGCGAAAAGCATGAAAACTACACCAAAAATCAGGTTCAATTTTTTCATAGCGAAATAATAGATTTAATTAATGAATAAGATTTATTGTTAAATAAAAAAATTTTCTTTATTTGTAAAATTATTTGGTTTTTCTTATAATTATAGTATGTATTCAATAGGGGCGGCAAAGTTAATGAAATATTTTTGGATAGCACAAATAATACTTAGTTATTAACTCTTTTGGAAGGTTTAATACGTCTATTTCAGACATTGAAACCAATTTTCCGCTTTTGAGTAAGATTTTTATTTCATCTTTTTGAGTTGTATAAGCGGTATTGCTTTCTTTTCCTTCTAGCCAAAAGTTAGAAACATCTATCTTTTCACCAAAATAATTTGTGACGTTTTGACGGATATTATCTTTATAGTCACTATCAAATGGTTGGTTTTTTAACTCTATTTTAAATAATTTTCTGTTTAGTAAACCTTCTGATAGATATCTTAATGCAAAATCTTCATTTTTCTTGAAGAATTTTAATGTTGAAAAAATATCTGCATCATCTAATTCAGCGTATTGATTCAAAATTTCACCTCCTTGATTATTGAGGTCATTTTGATTAAAATCATTATTTAAAAAAAAATTTAAAGCATTAGAAGGAGTACTTAATCCATTGTTTTGAGCTAAATTTTTAGCTCTTTTTAAAACTTGAATTAACATTTGTTCTGCCACCAATACTGTTTTATGTAAATACACTTGCCAGTACATTAAATGCCTAGCCGTTAAAAATCTTTCTATTGAATATAAACCTTTTTCTTCAACACACAATTGATTATCTTTTACATTCAACATTTTAATAATTCTAGAATGGCCTATAACTCCTTCAGCAACACCTGTAAAAAAGCTATCTCTACTTAAATAATCCATTCTATCCATATCTAATTGTCCTGAAATAAGCTGGTATAAAAACTTTTTAGGATACTGATTATTAAATATTTGAATGGCTATACTTAGTTTATTCTCAAATTCTCTATTCAATTGCTCCATAAACATCAAGGATAATTCTTCATGATGAATATTAACCAAAGTATGTTCTAAAGCATGAGAAAATGGTCCATGACCTATATCATGTAACAATATAGCTATTGCAACAGCTTCTGCTTCTTCATCAGAAATATCGACTTTTTTTGACCTTAATACTTCTATTGCTTGCCCAGTTAAGTGCATAGCTCCTAGTGCATGATGAAAACGAGTATGCAATGCTCCAGGATAGACATAATCTGTTAAAGCCAACTGCTTAATCCTTCTAAGTCTTTGAAACCATCTATGTTCTATTAAATCATAAATAATATCATAGGGAATAGTTACAAAACCATAAATAGGATCATTAATAATTTTTCTTTTATTCATATAGAGTAAAAGTATTTTAACCTTAGTATTTACTGATTATCCAAAATTTCAAAAAATAATCTTAGTAACTTTTTACCAAAAATCTCTACTAAGACTGAATATTATAAAAAATGGTTGCATCAAGGTTTATTTTTTTTACAAATATCCTATTTTATTTAACAAGTTGACATATTTATTATGAACATAATCGTCAATTCTAGTATTTGTATTATAAATTAAGGAATATTTATTAGTTTAATTATCATAAAATAGTAATTTCGGCGTATTAATTGATATATATTTTATTTTCTAATAAAAAACATACAATATAATTATATATGGCTAATGAAATTAGAATACTTTGGGCAGATGATGAAATTGATTTATTAAAACCCCAAGTGCTTTTTTTAGAAAAAAAAGGATACGATGTCATTACTGTTAGTAATGGTCATGATGCAATTGAAGAATGCGAAGAATACAATGACATAGATGTTGTTTTCTTAGATGAAAGTATGCCTGGTTTAACAGGTCTAGAAACACTAACTCGCATCAAGCAAATAAATCCTCATTTACCCGTAGTAATGATTACTAAAAATGAAGCAGAAAATGTAATGGAGGATGCCATTGGAGCTCAAATAACGGATTATTTAATAAAACCTGTCAACCCCAATCAAATATTATTAACATTAAAAAAAATAATTGACAAAAAAGACTTGGTTAAAGAAAAAACCAGCACTGAATATCGACAAGAATTCGGTAAAATTTTTTCTTCTATCAATAGTGGACTCAATTATATAGAATGGGCAGATACTTATAAAAAAATCATCAAATGGGAATTAAAAATTGATGAATCCCAAACTGATGATATGGCTGAAATCTTAACTATGCAAAAAAGTGAAGCCAATGCTGAGTTTTCAAAATTCATAGAAAGAAACTATGTTGATTGGTTATATGAAGAAACAGACAAAGCTCCTGTAATGTCTCATAATCTTTTAAGAGAAAAAGTATTTCCTGACATTCAAGACAATAAGACTTTTTTCTTATTATTAGATAATTTAAGATATGACCAATGGAAAATAATTGAACCTATAATTAAAGAATTTTATAGAGTTGAACAAGAAGATTTTTTCTATTCTATATTACCTACAGCTACTCAATATAGTAGAAACGCCATTTTTTCTGGTCTAATGCCTTCAGAAATTGAAGAGTATTATCCTAATTGGTGGAAAAATGATATTGATGAAGGAGGTAAAAATTTATTTGAAAAGGATTTACTGGGTGAATTAATTAATAGAACATTTAGAAATCCACCTAAATTTGATTATATAAAAGTAGTTCATGCTTCTGATGGTTTTGCATTGAGGGATAATATTCATAATTATTTGAATAATGATTTCACTGTTATTGTTTATAATTTTATAGATATGCTTTCTCATGCTAGGACAGAGATGGATGTTTTAAAACAATTGGCTGGAGACGAAAGAGCTTATAGGTCATTAACTAAATCATGGTTTGTTCATTCCCCTTTATGGGAAGCATTAAAAATCTTAGCAGAAAAAAAGATTCAACTTATTGTATCTACAGACCATGGTACCATAAGAGTAAAACAACCGTCTAAAGTTATAGGAGATAAAAACACTACGACTAATTTAAGATATAAAGTAGGAAAGAACTTACAATTTGACCCTAAGGACGTTTTATCTGTTAGAGATCCTAAAGAAGCTTTATTACCAAGACCAAATGTGAGTTCTAAATTTATATTTGCTAAAGAAGATAAATTCTTCTTGTATCCTAATAATTATAATTATTACAATAATTACTATAAAGATACTTTTCAACATGGTGGAATTTCTTTAGAAGAGATTATCTGTCCTGTAATAAAGTTAAGTGCTAAATAAAATATTCGCTTATTCGTTAAAAAAATATTGAACATGTTTGGAGATTTATTAGGCGACATGGAAGCTCGCCAAAAAGAATTACAAGAAAAACTATCTAAAATTAATGTTTCAGAAAGCATTAATGATGAGGCAGTCATTGTTACTGCTAGTGCCCTTGGAGAAATCATAGATATTAATATTAATAAAGATAAAATTGATTTTTCCGATATGGATGAATTACAAGATTTGATGATAGAAACTGTTAATAGGGTATTAGCAGCAGCTAAAGAAATAGAAGCAGCTGAAACGCAAAAATTGATGAATGATATGATGCCTCCAGGATTAGGCAATTTATTTGGACAATGATTAAATAATGTAATGAAAAATTTATACTATATATTAATAATACCATTTTTAATATTTACTTCTTCTTATAATTTATTTTCTCAGCCAATTACCGAAGGCTTAGTTGCCTATTATTCTTTTGATGATTGTGATGCTATTGATTTATCGGGCAATGGGTCTGATGGGGCAATTATAGGAACTCCTGATTGTGTTTGTGGTGTATCTGGCAATGCATTAGATTTTGATGGCATCGGTGATCATATCATTTTTTTAGGTTTAGTGAATAATGCATTTGATACTGATCCTTTTACCATTAGTTTTTATATAAAACCTTATGGCCAAACTCAATTACAAGAAGTTTTGACAAAGAGAGAGAGTTGTGCAGCAGCTAATTCTCTTAGTATTAGTTACGCTCCTCCTTTCAGTTTATTAAGTGCCGAACTCAAAGAAGACGACTCAAAACAAAACATTTGTGATGGACAATTTAATTCAAATTCTTGTTGGCAACATGTTTGTTTGGTAAGAAAGGCTGGAATTTTGTCACTGTATTTAAATGCAGAATTAGTCAGTGAAAGCACAGCTGTTTCTAGAATAGATTTAGGAAGTTCAGCACCTTTGTCTATCGGAGATACTCCTTGCTTAAATACTAACCTTAAGAGATATAAAGGTCTTTTTGACGAGTTAATAGTTTATAATAGAGACCTTTCTGCTAACGAGGTAAAAGAGCTTTATTTCAAACCAGATAGGGTTTTGACTAGAGATACCTTAGTCTATTTAGGTTCTTCATTGAGCACCTTAGCTAATACTAGTTGCAATACTAATTCTGAGTGGATTCCTTCAGATGGCGTAGATGATGTCTTCGCAGCCAATACAACCATAACACCAACACAATCAACAACTTACACACTAAATACATTTGATATTTATGGTTGTGTGGCTCAAGATACTTTACAGGTAACTGTCATTGATCCTTCTACTTTAGATTGTGAAGAAATATTTATTCCCAAAGCCTTTACACCAAATGGAAGTGGTCCTCAATCCAATGAAACTGTTGGTATCAGTAACCCTTTTATTATAGATGAAATCAATTCATTTGAAATATTTGACAGATGGGGAGGAAGAGTATTCCATACTGACAATCCTTTTGAAAGGTGGGATGGTAATTTTAATGGCAAGACAGCCAACCCTGGTGTGTTTTTATATAAAATAAAATACACTTGTCAAGGTGAAGAAAAAACAAAATTTGGAAGCATTATGCTTGTAAGATAATTTATTTTTTATGTCATCCTAAATATTTGGTTTTACTTGCACAGTCTAAGTTTTCCACTTAAATTTGTGTCATAACAAAATCAATTTTATAAAAGGGTGATTCATTTGGGTTTTTATAACCAAATAAAAGAGAGGATCTTCGATTCTCTCTTTTTTTATTGATATAAAATTGATTAAGAACGTGTTTAAATTTTAAAACATACT
>JAHDBK010000159.1:5988-7766 GCA_020630455.1 Saprospiraceae bacterium | reverse complement strand
TTGATTCAAAACAAAATTCTTATTTCAAAAACTCAATAAATTTATGTTACAGTGAATTAAACTATTATACGCATCCTTATCGAATAATTTATTACAACATAAACTATCGGATAATAGACTATAGACATTAGACTTTTAAAACAAGTAAATAATAAAGAAATTTCTTTATTATTTACTTGTTTTAAATAAAAAATTATTACTACTTTATTAGATAAGGTCTAATATAAAAATAAGAAAAATCTATTTTATTTTTTAGAATAATTAGGTGCTTCATTAGTAATAGTAACATCGTGTGGATGACTTTCTAGAATACCTGCATTGGTTATTTTTACCATTCTAGCTGTTTGTAGATTTTTGATGTCTTTTGCACCACAATATCCCATCCCTGCTCTTAGACCACCGATGTATTGGTGCATTACTTCTGCTAGGGTTCCTTTGTAAGCCACTCTACCTTCGATTCCTTCTGGTACTAGCTTTTTAATATCGTCTTCTACGTCTTGAAAATATCTATCACTCGAACCTTGATTCATAGCTCCTAGAGAGCCCATTCCTCTATATGTTTTAAATTTTCTACCTTCAAAAATAATCGTTTTACCTGGGGCTTCTTCTACTCCAGCAAATAAACCACCTGCCATGATGGTATCAGCACCAGCAGCAATCGCTTTTACAATATCTCCTGTATAACGGATTCCTCCATCACCAATAATGGGTACACCACTACCTTCGATGGCTGCTTTAGCTTCCATAATAGCCGAAAGCTGAGGGACACCAACTCCTGCTACGACTCTAGTAGTACAAATACTACCTGGTCCAACGCCTACTTTTACCGCATCTACTCCTGCATCAACTAAAGCTTTGGCTCCTCCTCCTGTAGCGACATTACCAGCAATGATATCAATATTCGAAAAAGTATTTTTAGCTATTTTTACTTGATCTAAAACTCCTTTAGAATGTCCATGTGCTGTATCAATGGTTACACAATCTACACCCATTCTAACTAAGGCATCCATTCTTTCTAGCATATCAGCGGTTACGCCAACAGCAGCTCCTACTACTAATCTTCCAAGCGCATCTTTACACGCATTAGGGTAATTTTCTACTTTCATGATGTCTTTAAAAGTAATTAAACCTACTAGTTGATAATGATCATCAACTACGGGGAGTTTTTCAATTTTATATTTTTGAAGTATTTGTTTTGCTTGGTTTAAATCTGTTCCAATAGGTGCAGTGACAAGATTTTCTTTAGTCATCAAATCTTCCACCTTTTTATTGAGATCAGTTTCAAACCTTAAATCCCTATTGGTTAGGATACCGATGAGTTTATTATTAGAATTGACTATAGGAATTCCTCCAATCCTGTATTGTTTCATGATTAGAAGTGCATCTTTTATTGATTTGTCTTTTTGAAGGGTGACAGGGTCTATAATCATTCCACTTTCAGAACGCTTCACTTTTCTTACCTCTTCTGCTTGTTGTTCTATCGACATATTTTTATGAATCATGCCAATTCCTCCTTGTCTTGCCAATGCTATTGCTAGACGACTTTCTGTAACGGTATCCATTGCGGCTGATACAATTGGAACGTTGATTTTTATATTTCTAGTTAAGAAAGTAGAAGTGTCAACTTCTCGTGGTAAGACTTCTGAATAAGCCGGGATTAAAAGGACATCATCATAAGTTAATCCTTCTTGGATTCTATTGCTGTTGAATGTTAAATTATTTTCCATTAGGTAAGAGTTTTTTTTTCAAGTAGAAAAAAACTTTTATATTAAGTTAAT
>JAHDBK010000159.1:0-5944 GCA_020630455.1 Saprospiraceae bacterium | reverse complement strand
GAGAATCAATAGATTGAGGTTTTGGCGAAATAAATATTTTTGAGTTTATCGGGAAAAACGATAAAATATTTATAAAGACAAGTTCTTAATATGTTGGTTTTAATAAAGATTAAAATTTAAACATGCTCTAATTTATCCTCCTTAAAAAACTTTTCATAATAACATTTATTTTAAATAAAAAGTATGAAATTTAATATTCGAATAGTTATCATTTTATTTTTAGTTGCCTTTATATCTTGTAATCCTAATAGTGAATATCATTTAGAAGAAAAATTATTAAATTGTATAAAAAAAGAAAATGGTAATGATAAGGTAAGTCAGATTTTACAAATAAAAGAGGTCTTACTTAGAGGACAATATCTAAATGGAGATAAAGGAATTCATTTTGCTAATTTTTTAAATAGAATCTTACAAGATAATAATATCTTAAATGATGAAAAATTGATTAAAGATGTTAATGAAATATCTAAGGATGGTTTGAATTCTTTTAACTGTATTCAATATAAAAAGTATACTTCTGAAGAGGATTATAATACATCAAAAGTATTTAAGGTCTTTAGAGATATTGCTAATATAAAAGAATTAAATATTAATAATTTATTAGTAAAACCATTTCTCAATAATTTAGAAACAGATGATTTGAATCACGAATTTTATCAAGTTTTATTTTGCTATTCTTTTTCAAAAATAATGGCAACCCAACAATTTAATAATGCATCCAATAATTTTACAGATGAACTAAAAACCTATAGTGCTACTACGGCTATAGTTTTAATTGATAGTGAAAATGTGATTTATTTTAATAAAGATCAAGTGAAATTGAATGAGTTAAAGGATATTTGTAAAAAATATTTGTTAGCCAATACCAAACCGTATCATTTTGAATTAATCGACCTACAAGAAAGATGTACCGTACAAATTTTATTAGAGCAAAGGTCAAAAGTTCCTTATGAATATTATAAATCGGTTTATGAAAGTATACAATCGGCATACCAAGAAATTTGGGAAGAGAAAAGCCAAACATTTTTTAGAACGAGTTATTCTGATTTAGATAAAAAAAGACAAGCTATTATTTCAAAAATGTTTGCTTTTAATATTGTAGAAAATTAATTATTATCCAATATGAAAAATATACAATTTTTACTCATTGTTTTTTGTTCAATTTTTATTTCTTGCAATACGAATGTTGAGGATGGTAGTCCCCAAGACAAAACAATCGAGGGATTAACTCTTCAGTGTTATTATAATGAGAATGTTGGAATACAAAAATATTTATATGAATTAGAAACTCATTTTATTAATTTCAATGTATTAGAGTCAGATAAGGGAATTGATTATATAAATGCTATCAGGAATTTACAATTAGATAATAGTATTTTATACAATAAACAATTTGTAACCGCAATAAGTCAAGTACGAGTTATTCCTTCAACTATTGATTGTAAATATTATGATAATTATATCAATGATGAAGCTTGGGGTGCTTCTTTATTTACTAAGATTAAAAACGAAATGAATGCAAATGTAAATGGAGATTTTAATAAAAAAATATTTGAACCACTATTAAATAATTTATCAGAAAAGGACTTTAATCATAAACTCTATCAATCTTTATTTTTGGCGACTGTTTCTAATGAAATCATTTTGAATTTCTTTACTAAAAAGGCTCAGCAACAAGATGTTAAAATCGGGGATGTTACCCATACTTATGAAATTGAAGTAAATGATTTGAACCAGATTATTTTTGATGGTGAAAGAATAGGATTAGAAGATGTTACACCTTTAGTTAAACAATATCTAAAAAAACATACTAGAACTGTTTTTTATGATTTAGTAGGTAATGTAGAACAATCAACGGTCGGTTTTAAATTAATAACAACAGAGAAAGCGGAGTATAGAAGAATGCATGATGTGAAATCCGAAATAGGCGATGCTTTTACAGAGATTTGGACTGAAACGGCTTTTTCTCTTTTTGAAGAACAACTACTTTTATTGAATTATGAACAAAAGAGGATTGTAACTAATGTATATCCAAAGGTAGTTATTGACTAAAAATAAAAAAGATAAAGAAATTTCTTTATCTTTTTTATTTGTTTTTTAAGTCTGAATAAAATTATTTTAATTTTAGAACCTGTCCGATACTAATTATACTGCTTTCTAAATTATTTTTAGCCATTATATAATCTAAACTAACATTGTATTTTTTGGCGATACTATATAAAGTTTCTCCTGGTTCAACCGTATGATAATTTGGTAAATTACTCGGATTAGGTTGAGTAACTGGAGGAGTGGTGACAGTTGGTTGACTTGTTGTCGTTGTAGTACTGGTACCTGGAGGTAGAACAATAGTAGGCGTATTAGTTCCGCTTGGATTGTTTGGTGAGTTAGTATTCGGTGTGGTGGTATCTGTTCCACTTCCACCTTTTGTTATTTTTAGGTAAGCATCAGCTTTGGCTTCTAAATCAAATGCTTCAACTTCGCTTGAAATGATTTCTAAGATATTGGAATCTTCTAATTCATCATTAGTAGGTTCTTCTTCAGGTTCTTCGATACCTTTTGGTTGTTTTATTTTGATAGAATTTTTAATGAATTTTTTCAATTTACCCCTAATTACTAGATGTTCTCCAACCGCAGGTTCATGGAATGTGGACATTCTATTTTTCTTAAACAGTTTGTCTAACTTAATGCCATAAAATTGAGAAATTCCATACATGGTTTCCCCTTCTTGAACGATATGGTATTTGGCTTTTCCTCTCCAATTTTTTCTTTTAGGTTGAAGATAAACCTTATCTCCTTCTTCAAAATTCAATTTGGCTGCTTGATACATATCATTATAGTTGATTAGTTTGTCTGGTTTGACACCATGCTTCATCGCGAGGCTCATTGGTGTGTCACCTTTCTTTGCCCAAATCATCTTTACTTGGTTGTTTAAGACTACTTCACCTTTATCATCATCTGCTTTAGCAAGTAATGGACTTTCTACCTTATATGCATTTGCCATAGGGTCAGGTGGGAGAATATATTCAGGTAAATCAATAGGATATTCTACTTCTCTATCATATTTGAATAATTGATTAGCTTCAATAATACCAATTAATAAGGTAGCATATCTTGGATTAGTAGCATAGCCCGCTGTTTTAAGACCTGTGGCCCATGCTCTGTAATCCATAATATCTAAATCAAAAAGAAATCCATAACGTTCTACTTTTTTAGGATTATGTAAAAACTCTGAATGAGCTTTATAAGATTCTTCTGGTGCTTCATATACTCTGAAACAAGATTTGATTAGATTTCCATTTTTATCATGGTCGTCATCTTCTAAAAAGTATGTTTCACCTTTCCAATCTTTACCACATTTCATTCCAAAGTGATTATTAGCCTTTGTAGCGAGTTCACTTTTTCCATCACCAGATTCTAAGATACCTTGTGCTAATTTGATACTGGCAGGGATGCCAGATCTAAGCATTTCTTCTTTAGCAATTTCTTTATATTTAGCAATATATGCTTTACGGTCAGGATTATTAGGGTTTAAATAATCTTTTTCAACACTATAATTTTCTTTAGCAAATGATAATGTTGTTAAAAAAATAAGACACAAAATCAATGTTGATTGAATTCTCATTACTAATAGGGATTTGTTAAAAAAATAAAAACAATTCTTTATAATTGTAAAGAAACAAAATTAATAATTATTTTATGAATAATTGAATATTTATGATTAAAATATGTCATTTTTGATAGAACTTATTTTAACTATAGATTAGTATTAGTCTAAGAGATGCTGCATTTTATCTAATAAGATTCTACTAATTGCCAACAAATAATGTTATTTGAATTAATAATATTAAATTTGTTACTCACAATATCTTTTCATTTATGAATTTATTTGAAAACATCAAATTAGCGTTTACTGCTATAAGGACTAACTTTCTAAGGAGTATGATTACTGTAATGATTATTGCAGTAGGTATAGGTGCTTTAGTAGGGATTTTGGCAGCTTTAGATGGTATTTTATTATCATTATCTAGCAATTTATCTGATATGGGAGCCAACTCATTCAATATTGAACCAAGTTATCAAGATTTAGGTGGTAGTAGGAGAGGTAGAAGGGTTAAAAAGGGAGATGTTATCAGTTTTGACCAAGCTATGAAATTTAAGAAAAGATATGAATTTCCAGCTTCTGTTAGTGTTTCAATTGCTTGTACTTCTTTAGCAACAGTTAAACATAAAGATAAAAAAACAAATCCTAATGTCACTGTCTATGCTTGTGATAATGAATACTTAGATACTCGGGGCTTAAAAATTGAAAAAGGCAGGAGTTTCTCTGAAAGTGAAATATTAAACGGAGACCATAAGGTAATTTTAGGTAAAGAAATCGTGGACGTGTTGTTCAATGAAAATCCTGATAGAGCACTTGGAAAAACCATATCTAATGGTAATGTAAAATATAAGGTCATTGGTGTTCTAGAGAAAAAAGGTTCTAGTATGTCTACTAATGAGGATAGAATGATTTTGATACCTATATCTAATGGAGTTCGATATTATGACCGAAAATATAGTAATTATAATGTTTCAGTAGGAGTGTCAGACGCCACCAAAATGGATGATGCCGAAGCCGAAGCGATTGGTGTTTTTAGGAATATTAGAGGCTTGAGAGCAGGTCAAGAAAATGATTTTGAAATGTTTAAAAGTGATGGTTTAATGGATATTTTAAAAGAAAATACAGTGACTATCCGTTGGGCTACAATCTTTATCGGTTTGGCTACATTATTAGGTGCTGCAATTGGATTGATGAATATCATGTTAGTTTCTGTTACTGAAAGAACTAGAGAAATCGGAATTTGTAAAGCCATAGGTGCTTCGAGAAATCATATCTTAATTCAGTTTTTGACAGAAGCAGTAGTTATCTCTTTAATTGGTGGTCTGCTAGGGATTATCTTTGGAATATTTATGGGGAATACCGTCGCCATTTTATTATTTGATGGTTCGGCATTTGTTCCTTGGGCATGGATGTTTTTAGGAATTGTTATCTGTTTTATCGTAGGTGTGTTTTCAGGATTTTATCCAGCTATGAAAGCCAGTGCATTAGACCCTATAGAGAGTCTTAGGTACGAGTAGATATAAATCAAAACAGCAAATAATAAATAAAATTCTTTATTATTTGCTGTTTTATTATTAAATCCTTAAATCTTCACATTCACAATCTTCACAAAGGCTTTCATCATAAGAGAAATAGTTAGATGGATATATTTTATTGACTCTTAAAGCACCCATTTTTAAAGAAAACCTTGATCCGTCTCTAGCGAATATTTTTATTTCATCAATAATACTTTCATCCCTATTTACACTAATTCTAATCTTCGTGTATTCAGAGTCTGAATCATTTGGCTTAAATTCTATTTGTTGTAAAAATACGCCTTCTTTGTAACCTTCATGAATTAAGGCATAGGTAAAATCCTCTTTTTCATAGATTTTTAAAAAATCTTTAGGAGACATGATGGCCTCAGCATTGCCGTCGTCTTCAGCATCTTCAATTTGGCATTCTTGACTTTCAGTATCAAGCGTCCATAAACTTTCCCCATCGCACATGATATATTGATTTTTGTCAATTTCCATTCGATATTTATCACCAGATTGAATCATTTTAGCATTCATTTGGATAGCTTCTTCTTCAGGAATTTCTATATTGACATCCATGCTTATTTCTAATGCTAAATATTTATCGTATTTAGCTTTTACTTTATCTAAAACTGCGGTAGCTTTAGGGTCATTAATTTCATCTTGTGCAAAAAGAACTTGTACACAGATTAAAATCATAATTATTGATAGTATCTTTTTCATTTTTATTCTTTTGTCTTATAATACTAATTTAACGCCAATATGTTAATAACATTCTTGTAAAAGGATTAAATATTGTTGTAAAGATGTTAAATTTTTAAACATA
>JAHDBK010000158.1 GCA_020630455.1 Saprospiraceae bacterium | reverse complement strand
ATTTATATAAACAAAATCTTGAAAATTTGCATTGATTTCATTATTTTTGCACTCATAAATAATAAAATTCATCAAAATGGGAAGAGCATTTGAATATAGAAAAGCAACTAAATTTGCAAGATGGGACAAAATGGCTAAGGAGTTTTCTAAAGCTGGAAGACAGATTACTATTGCAGTAAAACAAGGAGGCCCTGACCCTGACACTAATCACACATTGCGTAGAGCGATTCAAAATGCTAAGGGTGTACAAATGCCCAAAGACAAAATAGCAGCAGCTATTAAGAAAGCATCAGATAAAGACACTAGTGGTTATCAAGAAATGACGTATGAAGGGATGGCTCCTCATGGAGTTGCTATAGTTGTAGAAACAGCTACTGACAATCCTACTCGTACTGTAGCGAATGTTAGGGCTTCTTTTAGAAAAAAGGGGGGGGCTCTAGGAACGAATGGAATGCATGATTTCCTTTTTGATAGAAAAGGTGTTTTTTATATTGAAAAAGATAAAATCGAAGATAAAGACGAACTGGAATTGGAATTAATCGATGGCGGTTTGGAAGAGATGTCAGAAGATAAAGACGAAGAAGGTAAGGAGGTTTATGTATTATATTCTGCTTTTACAGATTTTGGTAATTTACAATCTGCCTTGGAAGAAAAGAAAATAGAAGTTAAAAAATCGGAATTACAACGCATTCCTAATCATACCAAGGAATTGACTGAAGAGCAAATTGATGAGGTTTTAGACTTAATAGACCGATTAGAACAAGATGATGATGTTCAAACTGTCTTTCATAATTTAGCTTAAAAAAATTGGTAGTTTAACATAAAAAAACAGCCTATTGAAGCGAATTCAATAGGCTGTTTTTTATATTATTATTACAAAAAGTGGCTATTTACCATGACATTTTTTGTATTTTTTACCACTGCCACAAGGACAAGCATCATTTCTACCGATTTTTATACCATCTCTTCTAACGGTTTCTACTTTTTGTCTTTGGCTAACTCCTTCAGCAGCATTATGAGCTGCCCTTTGAGTTTGTGTTTGACCACCATCAGCATCAGCTTTACTTGTTCTTAATTTACTCAAATCAGTTTTTTGTTCACGAGCTTGTTCAAGAGATTTAGAATCATCTTTAAAGACTAAATCACCTTTCATAAGATAAGAAACAACATCTCTATTCATTTCACTCAAGAAAGCTTCGAATTGGTCGTATGCTTTAATTTTATATTCTACTAGTGGGTCTTTTTGTTTAAACTGAGCCGACTGAACAGAAGTTCTCAACTCGTCCATAGACCTAAGGTGTTCTTTCCATGCATCATCAATTAAAGCAAGAGTAACCGTTTTTTCAATGTCTTGCATGATACTTTCCCCATTAGTATTAACAGAAGTTTCTAACTCCGCTGCAATTCTTAGAGGATTAGCACGCCCATCGTGATAAGGAATAGCAATTCTTCTATATTTCTGGCCCTCATTTTCATAAACTTGTTTACAAATAGGGAAAAGAACTTGCTTTATTTTGTCCTTTTTACGTTCGTAAGCACTGAAAACTTGAGTTTGTAATTTATCCAAAATTTCTTGTGAATTACCATCAACAAATTCTAAGGCATCTACTTCTGGATTGATTCCCATTACACGAATACAATCCTGTTTGAATCCTTCAAAATCACCATTAGGTTGATAGATGTTGACTAATTCTAAGGTCAATTGTTCAAACATATTATTCAAATCGAGAGAAAGTCTATCTCCTTCAAGCGCATTCTTTCTACGCTTATAAATAGCTTCTCTTTGAATATTCATTACATCATCATACTCCAATAATCTTTTACGAATACCAAAGTTATTTTCTTCGACTTTCTTTTGAGCTCTTTCAATAGATTTAGAAACCATATTATGCTGTATGACTTCTCCTTCGCCATATCCCATTCTATCCATTAATTTGGCTATTTTTTCAGAACCAAATAAACGCATCAATTTATCATCTAAAGAAACATAGAACTGAGAAGAACCCGTATCTCCTTGACGTCCAGCACGACCTCTCAATTGTCTATCTACACGTCTTGAATCGTGTCTTTCTGTACCTATTATTGCAAGACCTCCAGCTGCTTTTACTTCATCGCTTATCTTAATATCTGTACCACGACCAGCCATATTGGTTGCAATGGTAACATTACCAGGTTTACCTGCTTCGGCTACTACATGTGCTTCACTTTGGTGTTTTTTAGCATTCAAAACATTATGTTTGATACCTCTCATATCAAGCATTCTACTTAATTTTTCAGAAATATCTACATTGGTAGTACCTACTAAAACAGGGCGGCCTGCTTGACTTAAATTTACAATTTCGTCAATTACTGCATTGTATTTTTCCCTATCTGTTCTATAAACTAAATCTTCTCTATCATCTCTTTGAATCGGTCTATTAGTAGGAATAACTACAACGTCTAATTTATAGATTTCCCAAAACTCACCAGCTTCTGTTTCTGCTGTACCAGTCATCCCTGCAAGTTTATGGTACATTCTAAAGTAATTTTGAAGCGTTACGGAGGCATAGGTCTGAGTTAAATCTCCAATATCAACATTTTCTTTTGCCTCAAGTGCTTGGTGAAGACCATCTGAATAACGACGACCTTCCATAATACGCCCTGTTTGTTCATCAACAATTTTTACTTGGCCTTCTAGAACTACATAATCAACATCTTTTTCAAATAATGCAAAGGCTTTTAATAATTGACTTACAGAGTGTAATCTTTCAGCTTTAATAGAATAAGTTCTATATGCTTCATCTTTTAAAGTTACCTTTTCATTATCTGCAACTGATTCATCTGCATCTATTTCCATTATGGTTTCAGTAATATCATCTAAGATGAAAAAGTTACTGTCTTCATTACCCTTTGCTAGAAAGTCTGACCCTTTTTCTGTTAAATCTACTTGATTATTTTTTTCATCAATTGTAAAATACAAAGGTTCATCTACTAAATGCATGTTTTTAGATTGTTCTTGCATATAGTAGTTTTCTGTTTTTTGCATTGCCACTTTCACGCCAGGTTCTGATAAAAATTTAATGAGTGGGCGATATTTAGGTAATGCTTTATGAGCTCTATAAAGAGCTAAACCTCCTTCTCCTTCTTCGTATCCTATATTTCCTTCTTTGAAAGCTTTTTTAGCTTCAGAAAGATATTTAGTTGCTAATTGTCTTTGGACATCAATTAATTTAGAAACTTTTGGTCTTAAAGTTTGATATTCTTGTTCGTCTCCTTTTGGAATGGGTCCAGAAATAATTAATGGAGTACGGGCATCATCAATTAAAATGGAATCAATTTCATCAATCATTGCATAATGATGTTTTCTCTGAACCATTTCTTCTTTATTGGTTACCATATTATCTCTTAGATAATCGAAACCAAATTCATTATTAGTACCATAAGTAATATCACATTGATAGGCTTTTCTTCTATCTTCTGAATGCGGTCTATAATTATCAATACAATCAATTGTCAATAATAAAAACTCCATAATTGGTCCAATCCATTCAGCATCACGACGAGCTAAATAATCATTGACTGTAACTACATGAACACCATGACCAGAAAGACCATTCAAATAAGCAGGTAAAGTGGCTACTAAGGTTTTACCTTCTCCAGTTTGCATCTCAGCAATTTTACCATCATGCAGTACCATTCCACCAATTAATTGAACATCATAGTGAACCATATTCCAAACAATATCACCCCCAGCAGCAGTCCAAGAATTTTTCCAAATGGCTTTATCACCTTTTATTTCTACATAATTCTTTTTTGAATTGGCAGCTAATTCCCTATCATGCTGAGTGGCAGTAACTTCTATTGTTTGATTATTCGTAAATCTATAAGCAGTTTCCTTAACTACTGCAAATGCTTCAGGTAATAATATTTTTAGAATGTCTTCTAAATGTTGATCTCTTTCTTTAATTAATAAATCAACTTGGTCAAAAAGATCTTCTTTTAATTGGAAGTTAGGTTCATCTGCTGCTTGTTGTTTTACTTCATCTATATCTTGATTGATTCCTAAAAGGTGTTCTTCAATTCTCTTTCTAAATTCAAGGGTTTTATTTCTCAATTCGTCATCAGTAAGTTGTCGTAATTGAGCATATTCATTATTAATTTCATCAATGAATGGTGCATATAATTTAATGTCTTTGTCATATTTTGTTCCAAAGATTTTTCCAAATGCCTTTGTAATTCCGTTAAACATAGTAATATGTATTTCTTTTATAATTTAAAACATCTTATTTAATAAAGAAAATTTGTTATAATTTACAATTTCCAAAAAAATAGATATTGTAATATTTATTAATATTAAAATTCAAAAATCAAATAAAATTCAAAAATAAAGTATTCAAATCAATTATTCATCATTTCAAGGATTACTTTATGATTATTTTAATTTATCACATATTATACCAAGATTAATAATAAGCCATTTTGTCATTATTTTCAATATCAATATAGCAATTTTGTCATAAAACAAACAGACCGAAACGTTTTCATTTCGGTCTGTTTGTTAATGAATAATTATTACTAAAAATTAATTTACCATTACTTTTTTAGTAACAAATCCATCATTTAATTGAATTTTAAATAGATAAATACCTTTATCAAAATCATCTAATTCAATTCGATTATTTCCATTAAAAATATTATTAGTATAAATCACTTGACCTCTAATATCAAATACTTGTAAAGTAGCATTCTCATTATTATTCCATTCAACATTAATGAATGATTGAGCAGGATTAGGGCTTAAATTCAAATAATTATTTAAAGAAATATCAATATTATTTACAAGTGCTATTGAAATGATATCTGAAGTAATTGAACAACCATTATCATCAGTAACTACAACTGTATAATCTCCAGCTATTAAACCACTAACATTCATTGTTGAAGCAATTTGATTATTATTAGAATCAAACCAAGCATAAGTGTAATTAGCAGGCGTTCCTGTTCCACCAGTAACTGTTATTGAAATACTACCCATTTGAGAAACGCCTCCTGGTGTACCTTCTGGCTGTATATCATCAACAGTTAAGGATAATTCTGCTGGTTCAGATATTGTAATATTGTTGATTTCAACAATACAATTATTAGCATCTACAATAGTACAACTATAAGTATTCATTGCTAAATTTTCAAGGAAATTATCAGAAGTAGAAGTATTATTACTCCAATTATAAGTATAAGGAGAAACACCACCACTTACCATGACAGTAATACTTCCATCTGTTAATCCATTACAAGTAATATCAATAGCTTCAAAATTATCAACAATTAAGTCTGCTGGTTGATTTACTGTAATAAACTGTGTCATAGTTGCATTATTTGCATCTGTAACAATTACCGTATATGTATCCGCCATTAAATTGGAAATCGTAGCGGTTGTTTGATTATTAGACCATAAATAAGTTAATCCTCCTGCACCACCACTTGCAGAAGCAGTAACTTGTCCATCCATACCTCCAAAACATGATACATGATTATCAACATTAACATTGAGTATTATACTACCTGGTTCACTTACAAAAACAGAAGCAGAGGTCGTGCAATTAGATGCATCTGTAACAGTAACAGTATAAGTATCCGCAGTTAAATTGGAAATCGTAGCAGTTGTTGCTGTATTTGACCACATATAAGATAAATTACCTGTCCCCCCTGAAGCAGAAGCAGTAAGTTGTCCATCACTACCTCCATTTACACTTACATTCGCATCTACATTGATAGAAAGATTTATTGCAGATGGCTCATTAATAGTAATAGAAACCGTTTCTACACAACCATTATTATCTGTTATAGTCACTACATAAGTATCCGCTACTAAATTAGTAGCACTTGCTGTGACGGTATTATTAGGCCATAAATATGAGTAAGGGCTTATTCCGCCAGAAGCAGAAACCGTACCTTGTCCATCATTACCACCATTACAAGTAACATGATTATTCACCGTACCTCCAACTGTTAAAGCAGAATTGGGTTCTGTTACTGTAACTTCTGCTGTTGCAGAACAGTTATTTGGATTCACTACAGTAACCGTATATGTATCAGCAGAAAGATTACTGTTCACGCTAAAACCTACATTATTACTCCAAGTATAATTGTATGTTGGAAAATCGCCTCCAGAAGCAGAGGCAGTAACTTGAGCATCAGCACCTCCATTACATGATACATTATTATCAACATTAATAGATACTACTATAGCTGTTGGTTCAGTAATTGTAACTACAGCAGTCCCAGATGCTCCATTAGTATCTGTAGCTGTAACGGTATAAGTATTGGCTCCGACATTATCTATAGTATTACCTGTAGTTTGATTGCTCCATTGGTATGTATAAGAACCTGTTCCTCCTGATGCAGTGGCAATAGCTTGGCCATCTGTTGCACCATTACATGAAGTATTCACTTGGGAAGCAATAGTAACACTTACATTTGGATTTACTATTGAGCCATTTACAGTTGTAGTAACTAAATTATCATTTTGATTAGAACTTCCATTAGCAATTATTCCCGCTGCATACATTGTTACATTAGAACCCGCAGTAGCAGGAGAAGTCCAAACAAAGTTAAAAGTAGCTAAGCCAGAAGAAAAGTTCTTAGCTGGTGAATGCTCAGCATAAGTTCTACCACCTGAAGGTGTAATATCAACATCAGCATTTCCTGTCATTGAGCCAATATTATTATTTGCTTGATCTAATGCCACTAATTGAAAACCTCCTCGTACAGCAGTCATATCTGTATTATTAACAGTAACCGTAATATTATAATTAGTACTAGGAGTAATAGTAGAAGGTAAGCCGCTTATTGTTATATTTCCAGAGTAATTATTTGGATTAGTATGACAATCTGTACAAAGTCCATCACCTGGTGCACCTGTTCTACCGTCAGGTGGGTTAGCTGACCAACTCATCATACCAAGTATGATGGTTATCAATAAAGCAAAACGAACAATGAGTGTATTTCTTTTATTCATATTAATAATTTTTGATTACGTAAATTATGTTTAAATTAGGATAGTTTAATTTTTATATTTCACCATCAACTGGTCTGTCTTTAATATTAGCGAAGTTTTCTATTTCTTGTTCGATGAATAATGCTTGTGAAGGTTTATGAATACCTTTTATAATATTGATTTCATCTTTATTTTTCAAAATAGCTACTAGCATATAAGCATGATTAGGTTGATTATTAGTTGTACTAGCAACATATTTTTTAACATATAATTGTTCTATTTGTTTCACTTCGATGTGATGTTCTTTAAAAAATAATTTAAATGGTCTATGTTCTATTATTAAATTATATTCATCAACAGTTATATAGGTAGTATTGAATAAATATGATAAGCAATAGTAAATTAATCCAACTCCAACTGCAACATGACCACTAATAAAAATAAGCATCATATATTCTTGAGAAAGCACTCCTATAAGAATGAAAGGGACTAAAAATGCATTCCACAAAACAGCAAAGAAAAATAAAAATTTACTAGCACCATAACGCCAAGTCATTTCAATATTCAGTTCACTGAACATTTTGAGGACTTCTATTCCCTTAGGAATAACGAAAATTTCTTCTTTTCTTGGAGGAGTTTCACGGCCTTCATCCTCAGGTTTTAAGTCAAAAACTACGTGACAATAACTGCACTTTGCTATTGCCTTATTGATATTAATATCACTTGATAATATTTTTTTTTCACAAGAGGGACAAGTTAAATTCTTGTATAGCATAATCGAAAATTATTTAAATTATAAATAAAATTATAAATTATTATTGAC
>JAHDBK010000157.1 GCA_020630455.1 Saprospiraceae bacterium | reverse complement strand
TAGGAGTTGTTTCAAAGATGGCTTCTATAGGGCAGAAAACTTCTATGTCATGGCATTCAACTTTAATACAATCGTTGTTTTCACAATAGACTGTTTCTAAACAAATAGTATAAATTCCTAAATTATCAAAAGTATAATTTAATGTATTTGTGTTTCCTATATTTGTATTATCTAATGTCCAATTAAAACTACAAATTGTACCGTCTGTATCATTATAAGTAAAATCAATGCTTTCATTTACAGCAATAGTTTCAGGGATTTCAAAATGAGCATCTATTGGGCAACAATAGTATAAACAACCTTGTTCAACTTTGGCTGCAATATTATTTTGTATTAATGTAGCTGGTTGAGGACCAAAGCCATTATTAAAATTAATACCTACACTACCTACTAAATGACAATAACTCATTATTGTACCTTCATCTGGTACTGGGTTACTATTATTTGATGCACTTGGAAATATAGCGGGGTTTAAGTTTGGATCAAAGCAGTTTGGGTATCCTTCTGCTTCCTCTAATTCATCAATTGTCATATTTCCATTATCATCATTATTATTATTCGTTAAAGCATGATTGCCACAATCGTCTATTTGAGTATTGTTGCCATTCCAAGCGCATGCATGTGTGTGAGGAGAACCCAAGTTGTGACCTATTTCATGTGCAACAACCTCTACATTCCAAGAATAGTTAGGAATATTTACAAGAGGGTTTTCGTCTAAAACAGAGGTAGCATATTTAGAATTGGTACACAGTACATCACGGTTTTCTAATTGTCCATTATCATAGGATAAGATTTTAGCTAAGCCACCACTTCTCAAAGAATTCATAGATAATAAATGTCCTAAATCGCCATTTATAGGTGTTCCTGGTCCATTGTTGTGATAGTCTATAAATGCATCTAATGAGCCCATTGTGATTATATTTCCATTGTTGTCATAAGTAGATGCATTATTTCCTATATTAATATATGGGTCTTCTTCTGTCCACACCATAATTTCAGATAGAGAAATACTAATATCATCTTGAAGAAATAATGCTTGAACTTCATTAAAAAGACTAGTTACATAATTTTCGGTATTAACAACAGAGCCGTAATATTGAAACATCGGATAATCACATTCAAAATATATACCAATGCATTCTGATATATCCAATTCCATTTTAAATTGAGAAGATTTGTTTTTAGGTATTTCATCTATAAGGACTTCATCTACTTCACAAGTAAAAGAGTTTTTAGTTGATAAATCATTATCATTATAAAGGATGTATTGGCTTGATTTTTCAGAAGGTTTGCCTAATTTCCCTAGTACATAATCTCCTTGTTTACAAGATATAATCCCACTAACTTCATCTTTAAAAATACTAATAGCTACTGATGATGTATTTTCTTCTCCTTTAATATAACCATGATAATAAGCTCCTTTATCATAATTTACAGATTCTTTACCTCTAAGTGTCATTTTGGAGAATTTACTTTCTCCTTTAAAAATGTTATTTTTCCATAATACTAATTCAAAGTCTTTTTCACCATTTCTTGGAATTGTTAGAATTAATGTGCTTGGGTAAGTTTTTTGTAAATTTTCAGATTTTCGAAAATCTAAGTGCAATGTTGAATAAGAACTTATGTATTTGTCAAGATCAATATTAGATTTAGATTTTGAAGACGTGAACAATTGATTATCTTGCCCACTCGCTCCCCAATAACAAAAGAGCATTAATACAATAAATAATTTTTGTTTCATGATTTTAGATTTATATGGTTTATAATTATTTTATTCGCAACAATAGTGTAAACTTAAATCAAATACCGTTTATTTTCTATAAAGAATAAATAAACGGCAACTATTTATAAATGAATGGAGTATATCGATAAATATGTGTAGACGTTTAAAAAACTACCCAATTGAATTAATGCTACTCTTATATTCTAGAATTAACTTATAAAAGTTAATTAAATAATAGATACAAAACACCAATATGAGAATTATACGCATCCGTATTTTGGTAATACATTATAACTTTACTACAATAGATTATATCTCAAAACTTTACAGTAGAGCAAAAGTGCATTTTTCAATATGGATTAATATTAGATATTTATGTAAATAAAAGAGAAAGGTGGGTTTTATTTAAACTTTACAAATGAGGAGTAGCTTATCTACTCCTCATTTGTAAAACATAGATTTTATATATTGAAAATATTCCTAAATATTCAATATTTAGGACAGTAGATTATCCATTAACCTTTTTATAATCAGCAAGGAATTTTTCAAGTCCTATGTCTGTAAGAGGATGTTTGAATAATCCTTCGATAGTTTTGAGTGGGCAAGTTACTACATCTGCACCGATTAAAGCACATTGTTTGATGTGTAAAGAGGTGCGAATAGAAGCTGCCAATACTTCTGTAAGGAAACCATAGTTGGCATATATTTCTACAATTTCTTCAATCAATTGTAAACCGTCCCAATTTGTATCATCTACTCTACCAATGAATGGAGAGACATAAGTCGCTCCTGCTTTAGCTGCTAATAAGGCTTGTGCCGCAGAGAAAACTAGAGTACAATTGGTTCTGATACCTTGTTCTGTAAAGTAAGACAATGCCTTTACTCCTTCTTTAATCATAGGGATTTTCACTACGATATTAGGGGCGATAGCTGCTAGGATTTCTCCTTCGTTGACCATGCCTTTAAAATCGGTAGCAATGACTTCTGCACTGACATCACCATCTACTATATTAGCTATTTTTTCGTAGTGTTTCCAAACGTTTTTATTCCCTGCAATTCCTTCTTTTGCCATTAGAGATGGATTAGTAGTTACTCCATCTAAAATACCCATATCATTGGCTTCTTTGATTTGGTCTAAATTGGCGGTATCTATAAAAAATTTCATAAAATGTTATTGGTTGATTAATTAATGCTGCAAAGATAGGGAATTCGATTGGCAGTAGTGTTTAAAAGTGAGATATTATTTTATTCTTATAAAAATACAAAAATAGCTCTTATCAATTATTTGACAAGAGCTATTTTTATTATTATAAAAAAAACTAAAAGAGACTATCTCAAAATCATCATTTTACCCCATCCATTTCTGAAGTATTCATCTGTACCATTATCGTAGTTTTCTAAGTTTTCATTGTCTAAAGTGGTAACGACTCTGTATAGGTAAACTCCATTAGCTAATTTGTCACCATATTCATCTGTACCATCCCATTTGAATTCAGTCATGTTATTACCGAATTTGAGTGGTCCTAATTCATCCATCGTAATTTCTCTAACTATTTTACCTGAAACAGTCATGATTTGAATTTTCATATAATCTGGTAATTGATTACCCGTAAGGGTAAATACAAACTGAGTAGAAGTAGAGAATGGATTAGGATAATTGAGGACATTAGAAATCATTTCATCTGTGATGACTTCAAAATTAACTTTATAATCCAAATCACCCGAATTATTATTAGAAACATCTTTACCTCTTACTCTTAGCTGGTAAATTCCATCAATAGCAAATTCTGGACGAAATTCCATTTTAGCTTTATTTTCAGTAGCAAGGTTTGATACATCTGCTGGGATAAAGCTCAGAATATTTCCATCAACATCGTATTCTTCTTCTTGTCCATTAGGGTCAGTGATGAATACACGCATTAAAGACGTATCCGTTAAGCCTAAGAATGGATTTTCATCTTTAAGAGATATAGTAATTTCAGGTTTTGCTGAAACGATATCACCATCCATAATATGGTTACCGTCAAAAGTAACATCTAATAGTGGATTTCTAACATCACCTACAACATAGAATTCTTTAATTCCTACATTATTAAAGTGGGTTAATTCTGGTTGGTCATTATTAGGATTTGCATCAATAATAATTCTATTCAAACCTATTAAATCTCTCGTATCATAATCTATGTCTGCGATAATCATATTATCAACTAAAAGTGGTTGAATCTTATCAGATACTAATATTTGATTATTATCACTTGAAACAATAGTATAATGCATTAATAAACTATCCATATCTACAACACTGATATTTTCAACACCAATTTCCATGTGTAAATTATCTCCTTGTTGTAATGTATCATTATGAAATGCAAAATGTTTATTAGGTACTAGAGCTGCTTCAGGTACCCCTTGATATAAGACTCTCCAATAATCTAATTGAGGAGTTGTACGACTTTCTAAATCTGTGGAATTATATACTAGTTTTAAATAAGGATATTGATTAGCATTGATAAAATCAAGAGAATAAGTATAAACAGTTAGGCTATCGATTAGTAAGGTTTCGTTTCCTAAATCATCTACACCATAAACATCTATATTCACGTTTTCTGTGGTATTATCATATTCTGACACATCCCATAATAACATATCATAAGAAATGGCAGGACCAATTAGAGTAGATTCAATAATCCCTTCCCCTCCTCTACCTGTAAGGATAGCATTAGTTTCAGTAATAGTATTTACATCTTCAGCTATATTTTCAACTACTTGGAAGTTAGGATTTCCTTTCTGAAAAATAAAAGAATAAGGTCTTTGATTATTTTCAATTTCTCTAATTCTTTGAGCGCCATAACTCTCTAGTACTTGAAATAGGTTTGTTCCATTTATTAAAGAATCAGCAGCCCATTCATCTGCCCAATAATCATTATTGTTAGATTGAATAGTTCCAACGATTACATAATCACCATCTGGAACTCCATTTTCAATATAATCTTGAACCCTTGCCCTTTCTTCTGGAGTATTTGGAATAATCGTCAACCTATTTTTAGGGGCTCCAGGGAAGCAGCTGTAAGGATTACCTGCATAAGTTTCTCTTTCTTCGAGGTTTACAGGTTCTATATCCATCACCCAAATTTGGGGATTGGTTCCATTAGCCGCACAAGGCCAGAAAGTCAATATTTTATTCAATCCTTTAAAGACCGCCCATTCGATAAATGTAACATTTGGGAATGAACCATTTACAAAGGTAAATTCTTGTTCTATTTCTCCATAACTTTGATAGTAGGTATTTTCATTTATTTGATAATCTGTAAAATCATCTTTTATAAATTGATAATAATGGCTTTGATTCCATCCTTGATTTACATTTGGAATATAAATAAAAGAACTATTATGCCAATTAAACCCACCGCTAATTGCAGTACTATCTATACTTACCCTCCAGTAGTAAACTACACTATCCATCATAGGAATACTAGGTTGCCACTCTAAAAGACCACCTGTTTGTATTACTTCTGCTGATTCTTTAATTGTACTATTAAATAATTCAGTAGTATCAATTTCTATGAAATACTTTAGAGATTCAGAAAAAGTATTAGCCGTTGAAGCTTTAAGTGTTGGAGAATCTTCCCCTACAATTCCAAACTCAGGAGGGTAAACGGGATAGATATCATTAGAAACGACAAAGAAAGCGATTTTTTCAGTATTATTCATTTCAGCGTCCATAGGCGCTTCTAATACTTCGTCATCATAATCTACAGTAATATGTAAGAAATTAGTCCCAATAACATCCTCATCTACTAAAATGAAATCATATAACCAATTGGCTTCAAAATCAGGAGCATAAACTCTAAAAGTTCCTAAATCTACTATTGTACCGCTAGGTAGTTCGTGTTCTACATGAACATTAATAGAATCTTCAATAAATCTTCCTAAATTATTAAGTGTTAAATCTAATGAAAATTCTCCTTCAGCAACATTAACGATAGATGGTTCTACAACACTTTTATTTTTATTAACAATATAATCCGGAGTTTCATAAGGGTATAATCTTAATGCTGGGTCACCATGTAAGATTAGACCATTTCTAATTATTTCAGCAGAATAAGAACTTTGATTAGAGTAATCAATTATAGTTGATTTTATAATTTCTCCTAATGTTTCTCCATAATGATCATTTCCTACATTATCATAAAATTGAGTAGCATATTGACTTAATGTTCCTACAGAAGTAACCCAAGTAGTTCCAAAAAAACCAATACATCCTTTATCTTCAACAAAAACATAATCCTCACTAATGGATGATTCTACATCAAAAATTCTATTTGTATTACAACCAATCGCATAAAATACAGGGTATTTATTTTCATTTGTATATTCTTCAGGGTTTCCAATATTAAAATCTAATGAACTTGGTGCTGAGTGTCCAAAAAATGTCAATAATACAGAACCATTATTAATATATTCTTTAACAACTTCTAAATCTGGTGAAGTAATTACATCTGTTGAATTCTTAAAGAATGATTTCACATTAGCTGCCATTTGGCTTGTTTCAATGGAATATTTTAAAGTGTTTAATTCACTTTCAATTAAATTTTGAATACCTGGGTCACCTCCTCCAAAATGAAGTACTTGCTTCATCCACGCTCTATCTTCATAGGTACGAGGAGCATTAATTTGGATATATTCATAATCCATAACTTTATCTAAATACATCCTTAAATCATTGTGATTTTTAGCTGCAATTCTTCCCACGCCCATATTAGGAATTTGAGAATTGTGAGGCGTCACAAATAAATGTTCAGAAGATGGATACCCAAAAGATGGTACGAAATCATATTCTGACCAAACAGCAAAATCTTGTTTCATCTTAATATAAGACATCCCTTTTCCGATGAATACCGTCAATTTAGACTGCCAAGAATCATAAGCCAATTGTAAAAAGTTTTTAATAGACATTTCATGCCTATCTATTCCATAACCAAATTGGTCATATATTTGAGTTACATCCACAATTAAAGGAGTATATTCTCCTCCTTGAAGAGAGGCTCTATAATCAGCATATTGTTGAACATAATTATTGCCATTTCCATCATCATAAAAATAGGGATGAGTAACCATTAAATAGTCATACGATCCATTAGCAAAATCGTATTCTATAAAATCTCTTTTTGTAATATTGCTCAAATCTTGAACTTCAGAAGCCGCTACCAATAACAATTCACTATTTGAAGAACCAACAGGAACATTCACTTTTACAATTCCTGCATCAAGGCTTGTAACAATTCTTTTCAAATTAGTCATATCATATAAAACAGGAGCAGTACCTCCATGATTAAAGTTGGATATTTCTAAATATTGAGTACTATTAGTCGATTGTGCTAATTTGAATTTATAAATACTTTGATTTTCAAAATCAAAATTATTAGGATATTCTACATCTATATATGCAACAGAAAATTCATCCTCTACTACTCCATTTATCATTTCTGTGCCCTCTAATTTCAAAGTATTATTCCCTACTTGTAAATTAGACATTGTAATATTATTATCAAATTCCTTAACAGCCCAACTGAAAAAATTATGGTTATCCACTGGTGTACCATTCATTAAGAGGTTGACATTATGGTCTCCTCCTCCTGAAAAATATCTAACTATTACACGAGCATCAATACCCGCCGTTGTATGTAAAGAGGCTAAATCTAAGTTAAAATCTTGTTCTGAAGAAAAAGTTGAATTTGAATAACCTTCTGCAATATCGTATTTAGATTTTGGAGAACCTGAACCATAATCTTTACCTGCTCTAAAAGTACTTCCATATTCTAATGATTTAGTATGTAGACAATAATTTTCAGCAGGAGGCAATCCTGTCAAATTATTACTGATAGTTTGGTATTGTGAACCCGCTAAAGTATTAGACCAAGTTAAAAAATATGAAGATTCTTCTGTAAAAAAACTATTCTTAGGATTTAATTGGTTATTAGGGTCATCAAATAGATGTTTATCAATTTCACCCCTATTTTTCATACCATAAAAAGCAATATAATCACCATTACCTAAAGCTCCCGCTTGAGAAACATAT
>JAHDBK010000156.1 GCA_020630455.1 Saprospiraceae bacterium | reverse complement strand
GCTTTTTTTATAATATTTTTATATGAATATAATAGGGAATTAATTTTGTGAAACATCTATTGGAATGGAACAATTTTATTATAGATATATGTTATATTCTTGTATTAATATTATAAAAAAATGACTAATAAGATTAAGTATTATTTAAAAAAATTAGAAAAGGAAAAAAATATCAAAATACTATGGGCTTGTGAAACGGGTTCTAGAGCATGGGGTTTTCCTTCTACAGATAGTGACTATGATATTAGATTGATTTATGTCCATAAATCAAATTGGTATTTAAGTTTAAATAATCCAAAAGACAGTCTAGAGTTGATGTTAGATAATAATGAAATAGACATCACAGGTTGGGAATTAAAAAAATCACTTTTATTATTGAATAAATCTAATGCTCCTTTATTAGAAAGAATTCAATCTCCAATGGTATATTTAGCTGATTATGAATTTATCAAGGAGTTTAGAACTTTGAGCCTTCATCATTATTCAAGAATCACTACCATTCATCATTATTTGAGCATCACTAAAAAGTTTTTAGAAGATTTAGAGTCTAAAGAATTTTATAAATTAAAAGCCTTCTTTTATACCCTTAGGTCAGCATTAGTATGCAAATGGATTTTGGAGAAAGAAACGGCTCCTCCAATCGTTTTTTCTGATATATATTTACATTTAAAAATAAAGAAAGAACTTCAATCAAGAATAAACGAATTAATTACATTTAAAGCGACTGTTGACGAATCTTATTTACATCAAGGAGAAGATGAATTGATAAATCTAATCAAACAATGTGTCAATGATGCTGAATTGAATAGAGAATCATTACCTGCTGCTTCTGGTAAATTAAATGACCTAAATAATATCTTTAGAAAATATATTACAAAATATGACCATTGAAGACTTAAAAAGTAAAAATCTAATCCTATTAGAATGTATTAGTGGAAGTAAAGCTTATGGACTGGATACTCCTTCTTCAGATACAGATATTAAAGGAGTATTTATTCTTCCTGAAAAAGAGTTTTATACCTCTAATTATATTCCTCAAATTAGTAATTCTTCTAATGATATTGTCTATTATGAATTAGGGAGATATTTGGAATTATTGGCTTTAAATAATCCTAATATTCTTGAACTTTTGAATACTCCTAAAAACTGTATTCTTCAAAAACACCCCTTATTAGACGAAATTGATACTCAATATATCATTTCTAAACTTTGTAAAAATACTTTTGGAAAATTTGCTATTTCACAATTAAAAAAGGCTAGGGGACTAAAGAAAAAAATCCTCAATCCAGTCGATAAGATTAAAAAGAATCCTTTAGATTTTTGTTATATTAACTATCAAAATGGTGCCTTGCCACTTAAAAAATGGCTAGCATTAAAATCATGGCATCATCAAAATTGTGGATTAGTAAATATTCCAAATATGAAGGATATTTATGGATTGTATTATAGTGAAAATGATATTTACAATGGAATTATTAAACACAATACTTCTAATAGTATCGCATTGAGCTCTATTCCAAAAGATGCGAAACAAGAAGCATTACTCTATTATAATAAAGATGGCTATTCTGTTTATTGTAAAGAATATAAGGAATACTGGGATTGGGTAAAAAATAGAAACGAATCAAGATATCAAAATACCAAAAGCCATGGCAAAAACTATGATGCTAAAAACATGATGCATACTTTTAGATTATTAGAAATGGCTATAGAAATAGCAATAGAAGGAAAAATAAATGTAAAAAGAAATGATAGACCTTTTTTATTAGCTATCAAATCTGGACAATATGAATATCAAGATTTAATGAATTTAGCGAAGGAGAAACAGGTGAAAATGGAAGATGCTTTTAAGCATTCTAGCATAAGAGAATTACCTGATACCTCTTGGTTAAAAAACATTACTTATTCAATAAGAAAAAGATTATATAAGTAGATTATCTTACAAAAAATCGTTTGACCATAAACTGATGATTATTCTTAATTTGAGCAATATAAGCTCCATTTGGTAAATCATTAACAGGAATAGTCATCATTTCATTATTAATATTGATGTTCTTTACGACTTGACCATTTAGATTTAGAATTTCAATTTGATAAAATTCATTTAAATTATCAGCATAAATATTGATGTTTTCAGAACTTACTGTTGGATATAAATCAAAATCAAATACCTTATTATTTTTGATTAATATGATATTAGAATAATCTATATAATTATCAAAATCTACTATTTTTAATCTATAATAATTAATATCATTATTATAATCATGAATAAATTGATAGTCTTTCACATCTAAAGAATAACCCCAAGCTTCAACTCTTCCTACTGCTGTAAAATCAATACCATTTACACTATGCTCTATTACAAAATGTGAAGTGTTTTCCTCAGAAGCTGTCGCCCAAGATAAAGAGTTCTCTTTATCATTTATTTGTATTCCTTCAAATGTTATCAATTCAACTGGTGTATCAATACTTGCTGGACAACCAACACTTGCACTTGTCCCCCATATATAACTAATATATTCTGGATGGTCAATAAAAGGATTTCTATTTTTTTGAATGGAGTAGACCGAATTATTTCTATCTATTTCTTTAGGACTAACAGGGTCATTTTCATGCCAAGTCAATAATGTCTCTAACAACCAAGGTTCGAAAAAAGTATAAGAATCATCAGTTAAAGCAGCTGAATAATTACTTTCCCAAGTAGAAGCATAGGTCATATACCTTGTACTGACATAAAAATACATTCTTGCAAAATCACCCTTATATTCATCTATTGGCTCATATATGGTGCCTGAATATGAAGAATGAGAAGAAGGACCTACTTTTGATCCATTCAATGAAGTAAATGTAGCACTAGTCGTCTCACCTAATGGATAATTAGATTTATTACTATTGACTAATTTATCTGATGGAACAATAAAATGTACATCTGTATATTGTGTATCTGCAACTAATGCTCCACCTCCCCACCATGATTTCGGGAATGAATGCTCTCGATTATATTTAGAACCCTCAGAAGATGAACCGCCTCCTGTATCTTGATCAGTTCCTAAGATAAATTCATAAGGTTCTGTACCACTTGGATTATCAGAATACATATCATAAACAATATATGCTGTTCCAGCATCATTCAATCTTTTATCTGTAATATAAAATGATTCCCATACATCAAATCTAGTAGATGAATAAGGCTTGCGTTCATGTCCTTTTATCAAATCATGTAATTCCCATTTTAAATCCAAACACTTGTCGCCTCCATCTATTGCCGTTCTAACATTACTATAGTAATCTGTAAATATTCTAATATTATCAATTATCCATCCTTGAGGATTAGATGTACTAGTATATCTAAAGGCAAAATATACATTTGTTCCAGAGATACCACTTAAATCAATGGCTCTTTGAAAGAAAAAATTAAATGCATTAGCATCGTTATATATATCATGCAAATCTAAATTGAGGCTATTCCAAGTAGCAGTACTGACATCTGAGCTGGAACCAGAACCATTATAATCGGTAGAGTAGAGTAGTTCTAGTCCTTCAGTATCATAATAATTAAAATATTCAAATGATAAATATTCTTTAGTATATAAATCTAAATTGATAGCAGGAGATATAAACCAATCTTCTTCATCTACTCCATCACTATCATCTATGACCATATAAGTTTCACTTAGTGATGAATCATAATAACAAGACCAAGCTTCACTTATCTCTTTATCATCGTCCCCTCTAATAGTTGACCAAGTATTTGTTGAACAATTATTAAAATCTTCAAAATGAATTAAAGTAGAAGCAAATGACTGTAAATTTGAAATAAAAAATAATAATATTAAGAATAAAATTCTCCTCATAATTTGTCTAGTATGTTAATTTTATTGGAATAACCAAAGGAGAATTGGGCAAATATTATGCCGTATAAAGAGTAGAAAATTGTTTTTTTCTAAAATAAATATAAATAAATGACATTAAATAAAAACATATTAAAAATATCTGTTATGTGTTTTTATAAAAAGAATACACTCCAAATTCAGATTGAATAAAATAAAATCCGTTTGGTAAGTTTTGAATATTAAATTGTTTTAAATATTGATTATTTTGAATAAGTTTTATTTGGTGATTTACTTTTTGTCCTAAAGAATTATAAAATTGTAAATTTTCAATAGGAAATTCACTTCTAATATAAATATATTCATTACTTGGGTTAGGGAAAATTTCTATATTATAATTTTTAATATGAACACTTTTAATATTTGAAAAACTATAATTTTTATCAAAATCTACCTGCCTTAATCTATAATATGAATGTCCAAAATATGGATTTTCATCAATAAAACGATATTCTTTACTTATAGTACTATTACCTGCACCATTTACTTGCCCTATTTTTTCCCAATTATCATTGTCCTTTGAACGAAGGATTTCAAAATAATCATTATTTATTTCTGTAACTGTAGTCCAATTTAAATGTACTTTTTCATCAATGACATTAGCATTGAAAAATAATAATTCTATAGGCAAATTAGGCGTTTCAATATCAAAGCTTGCAGATATGGCTTCTCCACAAGGATTAGTATAAGTATAGGTGTATATACCAGTGAAATCAGAAGAAGAAACAGTAACCACACGTCCTGATGCAACATATCCATTAGGTCCTACCCAAGACCATTGTCCTCCTCCTGGAGAAACGGAACCAGCTTCTCTTACTTGTGGTGCAAGCATTACAGAACTTCCACTAGCTAATGTAATATTAGTATTTAATGACCAACCTGTTCCATCAACATTAGATTGAGGAATCAATTGGGTAGGGGAGTAACAGACTCTATAAGTCAAATCAAGGGAACAACCAATAGAGTCAATATATAATAAATCATAAAAACCAGCATCTCCCAATTCTAAGGGACTTAGATTTAAATCTGAACCAGTTGCAGTTGAACCATCAGGTAAAGTCCAAGTCCAAGAATTACCTGAAACATAACTTAGTCCATTAATAATGGGTTGAAGTACGACATTTTCTCCTAAATCAGCAGATACAGAACTATCATCCATTGTAACAACTGTATTAATACTATATTCATGAACTAATTCACTAAAATCAGGAACGGTATCGCCTAAATAATATTCAATGGTATCAATTGAATCGTCTGGAGTATCTTGATTGAGGTTATAAATTAAATCAAATTTACCCGTAACTGTATTAAAATCTACTTGCCAAAAGTCTTTGCCCCAAGTAGATTGGTCAACAAGCTCCCAGCAATTTCCATCAGATTTCCACAATTTAGGGTCATCTACTTCACTTAGACCAGTGAATACAAGCGGCACATATCCTTTACCTCCCACCATTGTTATAGTTGCTTCATTATTTATAGTTTCAACACTAATGGGATAGTTGCTGTCAACAATATTTGAAGTAGAAGTGACTTCGACATCATTACCTGTTACTTCTCTAAACATCAATTCCCATGAATTGCCATAGGTAGTTAATGCATCGGCGAAACTAGTATTTGGACCATAATAATCAATTGCTTGTTTGGGTAAAATCATGGCTTCTATTAAAACCTCTATAGAATCACCCGTAGAAAAACTACTTGTTCCAGGAGGAGGTACTAAACAATATGAAGTAGGGTTTTCTCCTGATGCTGATGAAAAACCAATTGAGCTTGAACGTTCTCTTAAATAGGGAGTATTATTAGTGATGCCATTAAAAGTACCTGTATAAGAGCGTATAATCATTCCATTATTAGTATCCATATTAATACCTCCATAACCATTAGTATAAATTCCATCTCCTGCCCAAATCCATGGATTGTCTCCATTCATAGCCCACGCAGGACCTGTATAATCATTTGAACCAGAATTAATTGGAGTAAAGGTATTGACTACACCTAAATCATTTCCATATACTACACTTCTAGCTTTATAAACATTATATCTATCTCCACCCATTTGAAAAATATCGAATCTAGAAAAAGGAACATTGTCCAAGGCTTTTACTTTTAATTTATAATAAACTCTTGTAAAATCATCAGAACGATTGAGATAAAAAGTATAATCTAGTTTAAGTTTTTTATCTGCTGAATAGGCTGAAACAGTTGTCTCAGTTAAATTGGGAGAATAACGTTGAAAACGGGTTTTTACTTCACTTTGATATTGTCGAGTTCCAGATTGATTGATATAAACAAATTTATCTAATCCGCCAACATTTCCCGTCCATCCACACTCAGAAGAACTTCCTCCGTATGCTTGACTCGTTACTAAAAAAGGTCGATAATCACAACCCGTTGAACGTCCAAATTGATAATCTGGCGAATGAGTTATATTCTCACCATATCCACCTAATCCAGCTTCTAGCCAACCACTTCTTGATTGCCCTGTACCAACAGTGGACAGTTGATGTGAAAATGCTCCATAAGTTTCTCCCCATTTAGCACCAGTACGAGTATATTTACAATTGACGGTTGTATTGGCTGGTATAATAATTTCAGTATATTCTCTATTCCAATTCCCAGAATATATTTGGACGACATCATTATGCCAATTTTTAGATGCTTGAAGTGGAAGTCCAGAAGGGTCTCCATTTGCATTTCTTAGCATAGCATTGTATCCAACAACATTGGAGCTTGGGATGTGTTGAAAACATAATCTAACTCTTTTATCAATACTTGATGTATTTTCAAGGTTCAAATCAATGTCCTGCATGGTTTCATTCTGACCACAATTGAAATATCCTAAATTGTAAACAGGTAAATCTAATAAATGTACTCCTTCATCTTCTTTATATACAGCCGTGATACTTTGAGCATTGGGTAAAACCTGATTAGCCGTAATATTAATTGTGGATTCCTCATCATCTATAGTAGCATATTTAGTGGATAAATCATCTGTAAGGGCATAAAAAATAATACTTACTTCATAAGGAGTTCCTGTTATTAAGTTTTGAGAAGATGTAGTTACTTCAATGGTGTTTCCTGTAACTACAGTACTAGCTGCTGTAGCTCCTCCTTTTACTGCAAATCCTTCATTTGTAGTAATACCAAAAGCATGCATATCTCCTTGATTGAAATAATTGCTATAAGCAGAAGGAATATCCACTGTAAATCTCAATTGACCATTATTAATATCAGCAGTTGGTTTTACATGAAATGTCATGCGAAAACGACTGTGCCAATTAGTAAACTCTATTCCTGTAAAATATGTATCTATTGGTGCAGAATTGGTGAAATTAGTACTTACGAATCGCCTATTTTGCCAAGTTCCATATTCTGCCATTTGGCTATCTGCAATGCCCATATTCGTGGGTGAAGTTGTTTTTTCATAAGCTACAAGTCCGTTCTGTAAAATGGCATATCGAATATCTCCAGCGTAAGTAGTAGCAAAGGTTGTTGAGTTGGCTTCGGCTAATGCTGATGCTTGACTGTGGTTAGTCGATGTGAGATTCAAACTATGAATACTTAAATCAGTAAAATTAATATTTAAATTATATGAACTCGTTTGGTTAGTAAACTTTCTAGCGCTAATTCCACCAGTCAAAAAATTATCATCCCAACAAGTATAAATATAGCTATTTTGATAACTATTAAATGCTTCACTAGGAATAGAATTTAAAACTGTTTGAGCTTTTAAATTACTAAAAAATAATACTAGAATTAAAAGTAATGATAGTTGAAAGGGTTTTAAATAATGCTGAATAAAGAGAATGTTATTGTTTCTCATCTTCTGTATTTTAATTCTATATATAAAAGGGAATCTAAAAGAATGCAATAGAATAAAAAAATTAGAATTCATAAACTCAAAATATGTTTA
>JAHDBK010000155.1:6482-7811 GCA_020630455.1 Saprospiraceae bacterium | reverse complement strand
ACAATTAATAAGACCATAAATCATGTTCAAAATTAAAGATGCCACTCCCTATATTTTTTGACTCTAGTAACATATCTACTCCAGAAGCATAATCTTTAATTCTTCTATCATAAACATTTGATTCTTTATAAATATGGCTACTGAATTGTCTCATTTCGAATAAGTCTGTCCAGCTCATTGGAGAATTATCATTGCCTGGGTTAAAGACTTGTTCTCTTGCTAATGCTTCTCTTGCATGAGGGTAATATACCCAAAACATTGGCATTTCATACAAAAAATTACCCGTTTCATCATAAATATCTCTCATTGGAGCAATACCCAAGATGCGCACTTTCAAAGTAGATGATTGCTCATCAAAATACCATACTTCTTTTATTCTAAATCGCTTGATGTCATCTAAATCGAATTCATTAAAAACAATTTCAATGGTTTCTTCATAGGTGATGGGGTCAAAACTAGTAATAGTATCTGTTTCATACAACATAGACATGACCTCATCTTTTTGATAAGGGCTAGAGAAATCATCGTTATCATTGGTTTGATATGCTGTTAATTTACCCTCTTCTAAAGCATCAAAGAGTACTTGAGCAAACATTTTTTTAGGGTAGCGAAAATGCAAATTCATTTTTTCTCTAGTATCAATCACCCTCCAAATTCTTTTTTCCCAAAAGACATCTGCTTCTCGAATAGGAGCGTAAGGCAATACTCTTTTTTGTTTCATTAATTTTTTTTCAGTAATACCATCCAAAGGCACTTTTTTCTCTAATGGTTCTCCACTTTCAGTTACTTGGGCATTTATTACTATTGAAAATAGCAAACAAATTATTACAATTGAATATCTCATTTTTTTTATTTTTAAATGATTAATAAATTAAGGTTAAAAAATGGAGCGGAATCTATTATTCCGCTCCCATCGGAATATGTGAAAAGGAATTAATAATCTATTTTATAAAGAATACTCTTTATTTTTTCTTACTTATCGAATATTGAAAATCATACCGTTGAGCTCTCTAGCAGCGGGGTCTCCAGGACACTTAACTTTAATATTATTATAATAATAAGTATCTCCATGCTGGCATTGATTCACTAAATTTTTAGCTTGAGCACCATATTTACCTCCTTGATTGACTACTCTCTGGACATCTCCTTTTTTAGGAACTCTCACCAATTCAAAACCTTGAACATTACAAGTAATATCGAAATCAAAATTTTCTAATATAGGAATAATCCCTTTGTGAACCTTAAATTCTCCATTGCCCATTTGTCCGCCTTTTTTTCTACCCAATTGTACTACAGGGTCAGGTACTCTTTTTACTCTAAATTCGAAGT
>JAHDBK010000155.1:0-6382 GCA_020630455.1 Saprospiraceae bacterium | reverse complement strand
GCTTTTCCATTTTTAACAGGATAAGTTCTACCGTCAATTGTTACCGTAATATTATTATTCGTACTGCTATATGCTCCTAAGAACACTTCTCCTGTATAATCTTCTCCTTTGATGACATAACCCTTATCAGCAGATACAACAACTTCGTATTCATCTAGGATGATTTCTTCTCCTTTTGCTTTTTTATAAAAATGATTTAAAATAGCTGTTTCAGAAGTTTTGACATCATTATTCCATTTGCTGAACATCGGCAATATAGCGACTACAGGCATTTGTTCAAATGCAGATTCTGCCCATGAATTTTTATCGCTATCTTCAGGTTTTTGAGGTACTTCAAGGGGCAAACTCAATGCTAGAGCACTTTTGGCTTCCTCATCATCAATCAGGTTCAATAATTGTTCTCTTGCTTCTTTAATTTTTTGTTTCAACTCTTCCCCTCTTCCTTGTTCAATTAATAATTGGGTAGGAATGTCTTTGTCTTTGTAACGAACTGGGCGTTGGGTATTTTCTGGGTCAGGACCTCCTGCGGCATCGAATAATTCTGCTCTCAATGCCATCACGTATTCGTTGAGTTCTTTTGAAACGGCTCTTGCTTCTTCGGCTTTAGTTTGATAAATTTCGTATTCTTTGTAGGCATCCGCCTGTTGCGAAATAGCTTCTAACATTTGCATATTAGATTTTTCAACGATTTCGTTACTGTTTGAAATGCCTTCATCTAATGCTAGGAAGGCGTTCATAATCTCTGCTGATACATTGAGGGCTAACATTGCCATCAGTACTAGGTACATCAGATTAATCATTAATTGTCGTGGCTGTTTTGGTATAGACATAATAATATAATTTAATACGGTGAAACCATATTCCTTTTCCTTTTTTCCGACTTATTAATTATGAAATTTGATAGTATAATGCAGAGATGTGGGATTGGTTACATTTTTTTTAATAGATGTTATTTTATTTATTATTATTAAAAATAAAAAATTAGTAAAATTACAGTAATAATAAAGAATTTTATTTATAATTTGAACATTATGAAAATTACTTCCTCTCTACTATTTCAAAACCAAAATTGCCAATTTCGTAGGTCCAGTCTAGTTTTTTAAAGACTTTTTTTTCTTGGATGAGTACTTGGTATTCTTCATCTTCGATTACTCCAAATAATAAAAGAGCACTTTTTATCATTTCTAAGGAGTTATAATCTTCACTTTTCATTCGACCTTTTTTATCTAGTTTTATACCGATTATTAATTTAGCGTTTTTATTTTTTAGAACATTGGCTATTTCATATAAATAATTAAAAGCCCTGTGTCTTCCATTTTTAGGAGAAAGGGCAATATAATCTGGAGAGAAAATACTTAAAAAACGATTGATATCTATATAATCATTTTTAAAACTAGTCTTATCAATTTCCGAATTGTTTTTTTCTTTTCTAGGTTCTACTTCTGTAATATTCGACATATTATCCAAAAATAAAATAGAGTTGGCATTAATATTTCTAGGAGCATAATAGGCTTCCAATGTAAGGTTAGGAAAGTCTTTATCGCAAGTAAAATAAAAATGGTACTTTTTCCATTCTGGGCTATTGATTACAGGAGAAACGGCTAATAATTGGCTACGTACACATAGAGAATCACTCCCCCATATTTTAAGTATAATTGGATCATCAAAAATTCTAGGCAATGCACTGATATAAGAATAGCTTTCAAAAACATCTGAGCCCGATAAGTAAATACTAAAGTGATATGTCTTACCTTTTTTCAATGGCGTTTCTAGGACTTGAAAAGTGGACTCCCACGTTCCATTATCTCTGATACTCATTCCTAAATAGGTTTCACCATCTATTGCTTTTTTTTCTTCTCCAAAAAAACCTGGCATTGTTGAAATAGGTGATTCATACTTAAAATTACAATCTTCCCAAAAATCAGGTGGAACAACGGGGTCAGGTTCTCCTTCAAATGATGCATTTTTAATAAAAATGGTATCTTTTTGTGCATTAATATTAAACGTAAAACATATAATAATTGAAAGTAAAAAGATTTGATACTTACTCATTTATTTGTTTTTTTAGTAAAAATATAAAAAAATCATTGTAGAAATAGATTTCTACAATGATTTTTTAGAGTTAAACATGCTCTTATAATTTATTTCACATACACAAAAGGTTCCGTTATAATTGAACTGCCTGAAATTAATTTAATCCAATAGCTTCCTGAAGCTAGTTGAATTTGGTGAGCATCAATATTTATCGTATTTACACCATTATCTAAATTGATATTTTGAGTATGTATTTTTTGTCCTAATTCATTCCAAATTTCTAAATCAATAGTTTGTGAATCTACATTCTCAATTTGAATATTAATATTATTATTTTTAATAGGATTAGGGTAAATAGATAAAGAAATTTCTTTATTAAATAAAACATTTCTAACAAAACTATATTCAAAAGTTTCGTCTACATCTATCATTTTAAGTCGATAATATCGAATACCATTTTTGTTTTCTTCGACATCGACAAATCTATAATCAGCTCCATTGGTTTCACCTCCTTTTCCAAATACCTTTCCTATATTTATAAAATCATTATTGAGTAAAGCTTCATCGCCTTTGGCTACTTCTATTTCAAAGTGACTAAAATTCAATTCAGAAGCGGTTTGCCAAGTAAGAACAGCATCTTCGCCATTTTTAATAGCATCAAAAGTCAATAGCTCAACAGGAAGCGGTTCGCTCATGCCTAGACCTCCACCATTGATATAAAATTCTGAAAAATCAGCCACTTGAAATTCAACATAATAACCGTCTTGATAAGGTACAAAATCAACAGCATTAGGTATAAAGAAAGTGTAATTAGATATTCCTCCATTGTTATTTGCTAATGTGCCATCTTCTGAACCGTCATTATTGGTATATTTAGTTACCCCTGCAATAAATGCATCCTCAATCGTTGTACAAACACCACAGCCCGTTGCTGCTCTTAATGTTTCTACTTCGGTATCCAACATATATAATCTTAGGCTTACATTAGAAGCGGGAGCATTAGTAGGATTAATTCTCCAATTTCTATCTAAATAATATTGGTCATCGGTATATCTAACTGCTGCACCATTAATATATACATCTACAGCGGTAGAACCTAAATCTTGACCATTAGGATTAATAGATACAATTCTATTTCCTCCTGAATCAAAATGCACCCAATTACTTCCAGAAACGGCTTGTGTTACATTGGTATTTGCTCCACTATATATAGCGGTTGATTCATAAATATGAATATCATCAATAGCAATTCCTTCTTGTACTTCAAAAGGGTCAGAATTTAAGAAAAATCTAAACCTCGTGCTACTTGTTCTAGCAGCGGCAGGAACAGGAATACTTACACTATGCCAATGACTCTTCGTTCCATCCCATACATTTTGAGTACCTGCATTATTATACCAATTATGACCATCTCCTTGAACTCCTAATCTCGTCCATGTAGTACCATTAGTAGAATAAAAAACTTGAGCATAATCATATAGTGAATTAGGGTCTACTTCATTATCTTCAATATCTAGAGCAAAAGCAAAAGAAAATATCGGTGTAGTCATTGAGGTTAAATCAAAACAAGGTGTGTATAAATACGAATTTTCTCCTGTATTATAATTACCTGAAAGGTTCGTTACCCAAGCATTACTTCCTTCAGCAGCTCTATCAATTAAAGTTCCTGAAGGACTACCCCATGCCCAAGAAGAATTTTTACCACCTGTATAAAAATTACCATTAGTACTTTCAAAATCTTCTGAATATGGGAATGTGTTGACTAATACACCTGATGCAATGGCTCCTCTTGCCTGTGGATAGCGACTTTTAACTGCTCCTGAGACAGCTTGAATGGAATAAAAATACTCTTCTCCTGTTGAGAGTCCAGTATCTGTATGACTTGTACCTGCTACATTGATTAAAAAGTCCATAGTATTGGTTCCCGTATTCAATCTTAATACATCATAACTTGTTGCCCCTGTAACAGCATTCCAAGAAATAGACATTTCACCACCACAATTAGGACTTACAGATAAACCTGTAGGTACTGCCATAATTGTAAAGTCGGCTGCACTCATACTTGTCGTAGCAGTAGAATTATCAGTTATTCTAATTCTTACTTGATTCGATATTACTGTTGGTGTTGTCCAATCATATTGAGTAGCTGTACCAGATACTGCATTATCAATAAGCGTCCATGTACTTCCACTATTTAAAGAATATTCCAAAGTATAACCTGTAGCACCATAACCAATGGCATCCCAAGTAATGCTTACCGTTTCGCCAGCATTATACATTTCACCACCTAAAGGTGCAGTTAAAACTAATTCATCGGACCTTACTTCATAGACTAGAACATAGTTTTGTGTTCCAATTGGAATAGTTGTAGCATCTATATTAGCTACCCAAGTTCCAGCGGTAGGATTAGTAATTGTAAACTGTTCAATATTATTAATATTATCAATATTTCTAGTAGCTATATTTGCTGGATTAACGGGATCTAAAACCCAAGGATTATATGTTGTAGCAACAGGGTCATCTACTGTTAAATCAAGATTATTCACCAATGCCGGGTTAGAAAGAGGAGATGCAGAAACATCATGCCAATACAACATTATTTTCAACTCATCAGCACCTGCAGGCACTGTAATATTATGCATAGCATTACCTCCACCAGACAGGCTACCTGTAAAATAAGTCGTATTAGTCAATACATCTGCTGCTCTTCTGGCATTGACTCTACCAAAACCATATATATAGTCTGGACCAGCATTACCTAAATCATCTGCGGAATTACATAAGGTTGCTTTTAATAAATCTGCTTTGGGATTAGAACCACCATTTAAATCTTTATAGTGTTCTGTTAATAATGCTAAAGTACCTGCGGTAGAAGGGCTTGCATAACTTGTTCCAGAGCCACCACTATAATTATTATCTGTGCTAGTAGATGTTACAGAAACACCTACTGCAACAACTTCTGGTTTAATTCTACCATCTTTAAGAGGACCTCTACTTGAATTACCTGCTATATTATTATCATAGGTAATAGAACCTACTACTATTGCATTTTTAGAAGATTGCCATTGATGAGCAACTGTTCCATAGCCTGTAGGTAGTGGTGCACAAGTTATTCCTCCATCATTACCAGCGGCAAAAACGTGATTGACTTCGTCTTGGGTATTGAGTTGATTATCTGTAAACTCAGAAATCACAGTATATAAGCCTGCTTCAGCACAAAAATCAGTATAACCATCTCTATAAGAATTATTTGTAATGGTCATATTATTAGAAGTATACAAGGCGGGTGTATTATTAATAATTAAATTAAAAAACTCTGCATAAAGGTCTACTTGAGGAGCAAACCCTTCGTGTTCTGGACTTATTAGACCACTTCCTCCTACAATTCCAGTTACAACAGAGCCATGATTACTGACAGGAGCATTGGGAGAAACGGTTAATCTATCGTTTAAATCATAGTGATTGAGGACTGTTCCACCATCACCAATTCCTACATATACACCATCACCAGAAAGCCCTAAAGTAGTCGTTGATTTTACATAGTCTGCTCTAGCGTTTCTAATATTTTCATCAACTAATAATTCAGGTTTAACGATTGGGCTAATATACTTCACACAAGGTATTTTAGCAATTGCTTCAATTTTTCCTTCATCAGCCTTAAATGCAAAATTCGATATTCCGAATAAATCTTTTACCTTAGTAAGTCCTAGTTCAGAGATTGCATCCTCGAATCTGGTTTCATCTACATTTGGATATAATTGAACATTAATTTCAAGCTCTCCTTCGATATTATATAAAGTAGAATATAATTTATTTTCTTTTTGAATACCTGAAACATATTGAATATCAAAATCTTTATGCCAATTATTTGTCCAAATGGTTTTTGGAATTTTTACAAGGTAAGCATTATCTGGCATATAATTAAAAACCTCAATTCCTAGTGCTTCTAATTTATTTTGAGTTTTAACATTCGGTTTAGTTTCAAATTGAATCAATACAAAATAATCTTCTTCCCATAAATATTCTTGCAAATCATTATCCCAATCTATTGATTGTAAATTGTTGGTAGTTTCAACAACTCCTGACTTGAAGTAGATTTTATTAGATTCTTGAGATTGAATGGAAAAAGAACATAGAAAAAAGAATAGGATTGTGTAAAAAGTATATTTCATCACTAATTATTTATATCAATAATTTTAGGATTATCACAATTAATATTGCTTGGATTATTATTTAAGTTTATTAAAATAAGCACTATTTGTAATAATCTTTATTTAAAGTGTTTATTATTAAGACGTAAAAGATATATATAAAGTTATTATTATTTAACAAATAAATCTAATTATTA
>JAHDBK010000154.1 GCA_020630455.1 Saprospiraceae bacterium | reverse complement strand
TAAGCAATTTTATTTATTAAAAGTTACTTCATCTTTATCGGTATCAGAACCTTGACGAGTTTGTACTTTTATTTCGTAAGTATTTTTACCTGGCACCATTTTGATAACTGCATCTATTTTTCCTGTTGAAGGATTAAAATTGAAATCAGTATATCTTGCACCGTTTACCTTTAAAGTAATATTGGCTTTAGAATTAATCTTAGTAGTCTTAGCCTTAAAATGAACTACATCTGGATTAGGATTCATTAAAGTAGGCGTCGGAATATCTAAATTTGTAATTTCAACAGTTGGTCCGATATTAGTTGGAATTGGAGCCGCTACTTTTTTATAAGTAATATTGGTATTATCTTTATCAGAACCTGCTTCATTCTTTCCTGTAATTTCAAATGTATTCATTCCATCTTTTAAAGTAACTGAAGCAGAAAGTTGTCCCGTACTAGCATTATAAGTATACGACCTCAAAGCTTGACCATTTACCTTGAATGTAATATCTCTTTTGCTTGCTACATTTTGTAAACTAGCCTTAACCGTAAAAGCTGCTTTAGTTACTGTTTTACCAGGAGTACTAGGATTAGTAAACTTAACAACTGGTGGTTGTATCGTAACAGGCGGATTATACCTTACTGTATGTGTTTTACTATCTTGTCCATCGCTATTCACACCTTTAACAAACAAGGTATTTTGACCTTCTTTCAGATTTACTGTTGCAGTAACAATACCATTCGAATAATTAAAGTTAGTCGTACTTGTTCCATTTATTTTAACAGTAACACCACTCTTATTAGGAACATTTTTAACTGTTGCCTTTAAAGTAGTTGTATTTACTGTAAATACCTTACCATTAGCTGGACTATTAATAGTCACTACAGGAGGTGTTGGTTGAGGAACATTATAATTAACAACAGCTAAATCAGAATCAGTACCTGCATCATTTTTACCTATGATACGTATCGTATTTCGTCCTTCAGCCAAGGTTAAACTAGCAGTAAAAGAATTAGCACTTGGATTGAAATTAAAGCTCGTACTCTTTACCCCATTCACTTCATATATAACATTACTCTTAGAATCCACGTGTAAGATTGTTGCTTTCACACTAATATTAGGATTAGTAAAATTCGCATTATTACTAGGAGTATTAATCGTTACTACTGGCTTAGGAGTACTCGGCGTTGGAGCTGGAGGTGGAGGCGGAGGTGCATTATTAGAATAAGACACCGTTTCACTATCCTGAGCATTTCCACACTTGTTTTTAGCTATAATTTTAATCGTACTATTTCCTGTTTTAACTTGTAATTGTGCAGTTAATACTCCTGTACTAGAGGTATATGAGAAATTATTAGTAATATTCCCATTAACATACAATTCAATATCACTTTTAGAAGCATTTCTTACAGAAGCTTTAAGACTAGTCTTTCCATAATTTGCATTTGATGCAGGAACAGGATTACTTAAACTTGTAATTTTAACTGTAGGTTTATCACAAGGATTAGTTGGAGCTGGTGGTGTAGGAGGAGCAGGAGTACTTGTCTTATAAGTAACTACTATTTCATCTTCATCATTTCCATCACTATTACTTGCATAAACTTTGATAATATTATTACCTAATTGTAAATTAACCGTAGAACGAACTGTTTTTGTAGAATGATTATAAGAAAAGTTATTATTACTATAACCATTAATATATAATTTAATATCATTTTTGCTATTAACATGCAATACACTTGCTTCCATATTAACGCTATTCTGAGAGGTCATGTATCCATTATTAGGAGCAGTAATATTAACTACAGGAGGTTGTTTAGTAGCAGGGCTATTATAAGAACTATTAGCTGTATCAGAATCATTTCCACATTTATTTTCAGCCGTAACTTTAATTGTATTATTTCCACTTTCTAATGATAATTCTGCTGTAAGAACTCCAGTAGTATTATTGAAATTAAAGTCAGTACTTCTATTACCATTAATATATAACTTAATACCTGAGCGACTATCCATGTTCGATACACTTGCTGTAAGTGTAGCTTTTGCAAAACTAGGATTTGAAGGATTCGCAACAGGATTAGTAATATTACTTACTTTCACTACTGGTTTTTTACAATCAGGTGTAGTTGCCACTGGTGGACTAGTAGGATTTGAAGGATTCGTCGTCGTAGGAGGAGCAGGAGTAGGCGTTGGCTCAACTGGTGTTGGCGTTTCTATTACTTCTGGCTCACTGTATATTACGATTAAGGTTTCGCTATCAGAGCCTGCTTGATTTGAGGCACTAATTGTCAAAGTATTTTTACCTGGAACTAAATTTAATTGACAAGTAAAATCATCTGTTTTAGGATTGAAATCAAAATTATAGAATGGAGAACCATTAAAAGTAGCAGATACTTCATAAGGTACTTCACAATTTAGAATTTCAGCTAAAACAGAAACATAATTTTGGTTAGTTTCATAAGGTGAAGGCTGAGGTCTAATAATATTAACTATAGGTGGCTCTAACTCTTTCTCTCCTGGGGAGATAATCCATCTCAAACCTAAGTGAGTATAGTGATAAATATCATTATTATCAGTAGCTAAATTTTCATTAGTCCATCTTTGACCATCTAATATATCATCTCTTGACCAAGTCACTTTATGTCCACCCACTACAGAAAAACGAGGTGTTAATTGATACCCCAATTCAAAACCTAAAGAAGGCATCCAAGTAAATGTACCAATTTCATCACTAAACCCATCTGCTAAAGTTTCATATTCCCCATCCCACATAGATTCTAATTGAGTTTCAACTGAAGACTCAGGAGCAGTAAAATCAATATTACCATAATCATATTGACCATTGAAAAAACTAGACTGGTCTACTCTGGTTTTATACCAGTCCAAGTTTAAACCTCCATAAAGATTTAAGATTACATTACTTCTTTCTCTGAGTTTATTGAATTGTAAAACCCCTTCAAGTCCAATCTCTCCAACATCTGTTCTATGATTCGCTACATAGGCTGAATCCATTGTCAATGTGGGATTATTATAATAATTTAAAGGGTTATCTATGGTTATAAAATCTCTTGAAGAGCCATTCAGCGCTTCATTGTATTGTAAACCGTAAGATAGTTCATTGTCTCTACCTACTTGATTGGTGTATAATAATCTACCTCTTAAATCAAAGGCAAATGTAGCTCCTGGTTTATAGTATAAATTTTTTGCTAATGTAAGACCCAAACCCCACCCTTCATAAGTACGACAAACATCGCTACTTTGATAGGAAGAACCTCCATTAATTCCAAAAGTCCAATACCCTTGTTTTCTTTCATAGGTATTGTTACTACTTACATTTTCCGTTTCTTCTTGTGCTTGTATACCAACAACTATTGCCAGCATTAAAAATAGCACCTGTGTAATTTTTTTTATCGTAAGCATAATTTTAAAATTTAGTAAAGTTTTTTCCAATAGATTTTCATTTAATTCATTCTTGCAAGATGACTGCAAGTTAAGGGATTTTTTATTAATAATTATTAATGAAAACTAAAGAACATATTTAATTTTAATATATATTTAAATTAACTATTTAATGGTTTTCATCCTTGATTTTTTGATGTAAATCAGACACTAAGTATGCTAAGTAGTTGAAAATGAGGAATAACAGTTTCACAATAAAACATATTAAAATATTTAATAATATGTTGATATTAAAATTCCTATTGTTAAGCAAAAGTATATTAAATCATCTATTTAACATAAGTTTAATCGTTTTTTAGAAGTCATTAATTCATTTTTTTTAGTTTTTTTAGACAACAATAGGCTCTTTATACTTGTTAATCCTTCAAGGATTGTAAAATAATTTCTAAATTCGTTCGTTTTTAATTTCTTTTTTATCCATTACTTATATGAATTCTACTGAAAAAACAGGTATTTTATTGATTAATTTGGGTACTCCAGACGCTCCTACAAAGAAAGCCGTTTATCGCTATCTTAAAGAGTTTTTATTAGACAAAAGAGTCATTGATATTCCTTGGCTTCCTAGAAATCTTTTAGTAAGAGGTATCATTGCACCATTACGTTCAGGAATTATTCCAATTCAAAAAGAAACTTCTACTGATTTATATAAAATGCTTTGGACGGAAAAGGGCTCTCCATTGAAAGTATATGGAGAAGAATTGACAGCAGGAGTTCAACAATTATTAGGAGATGAGTTCATCGTCAAATTAGCCATGCGTTATCAAAATCCATCTATTGAATCCGTTGTTGACGAATTATTAAAAGAAAATTTAAAAGAAATACTGGTATTTCCTTTATTTCCTCAATATGCTTCGGCTACAACTGGTTCTGTTCATGAGGAGGTAATGAGAGTGATAGGTCAAAAACAAAATATTCCTAATATTCAATTCATTAATTCATATTATGACAATGAAAAAATGATTGATGTATTTGTAAAAAATGCTCAACAATTTGACATCAATAGCTATGACCATATATTATTTAGTTATCATGGTTTACCTAAAAGACAAATTGAAAAAGCAGACGATTGTAACTATTGTTTAAAAGAAGGCTGTTGCAATTCGATTACAGCCCAAAATAAATATTGTTATTCTGCCCAATGTTATGCCACAACTAGAGCCATTGCAAAAAAATTAAATTTACACGAAAATCAATATACTACTTGTTTTCAATCTAGATTAGGTAAAGACCCTTGGGTAGAGCCTTATACGAGTGACGTCATTGAAGAGCAAGCTCACAAAGGAACTAAAAGTCTCTTGGTATTTTGTCCTGCCTTCGTCGCTGATTGCTTAGAAACTACGATTGAAATCACCGTTGAATACAAAGAAGAATTTGAAGAACTAGGAGGAGAACGCTTGGACTTAGTCCCAGGTTTGAATGCAGACCCCGATTGGATGAACGCTGTTAAAGAAATGGTTTTAGAATACATGTAATAATGCAGTTCATCATATTTGATATAGATGGCACACTTAGTGATACTATTAAAGTAGATGACAAATGCTTTATAAAAGCTTTTAAAAACACCTTTCACATTGATATTGAACATTACAAATGGGAAACTATTCAACATGTTACTGATTGGGGAATAACAGAAGAAATCATTAATATTGAATATAATAGAAATCCTAGTGCTGAGGAGTATCAAAATATGAAAGATGAATTTATACGACTTCTTAAATTAGAACTGACTTTTAATAAAAAGCAATTTTTAGAAATTCCTGGTGCTGTTCCCTTTGTTAAATTGCTCCAAAAAAATAAAAAAATGGCTATCGGTTTAGCTACAGGTGCTTGGCAATGCTCTGCTGAAGTCAAACTTCAATCCATTGGTTTAGATTATAATAATTTCGCTTTTTCTAATAGCAATTATTTTAAATCTAGAGAACAAATCTTACAACATACTATCCTTCAATTAAAACATAAAACTGGCTCTTCTCCTGATAGAATAATATACTTTGGTGATGGAGTTTGGGACTATAATACTTGTAAAAAATTAGGCATTGATTTTATTGGAATTGATTATAAAAATAATAAAAAATTAAAAAATATTGGTGCTCAGTTAATTTTTAAAGACTACCTTAATCCTCAAATTATTTTAGAGCATGTTTAAAAATTACATTTTTTAATGATACATTTTTTACAAGAAAACACTCATTTCAAAAATATTCAGCACAAAAGACTCAATGGGTATGATAATGTCAATTATTTACTGACTTCTAATCAAGGAAAATTTGTATTCAAAACTTATACATTTGAAGAAGACTTGTTGTCTTTATTAAAAGCTGAAAATGAATGTCTTCTTTTTTTACAAAATCACTCTACAAACAGATATCCGAAACCTATTCCATTTACAGATGGTTCATTTATTAAAATAGCTGATATTAATGGACAAAAATCTATTTGTAGAATACTCACTTATCTAGAAGGAGAACTACTCGGCAATACTGAAATTAATGTTGAACAAATTCAATCATTAGGTACATTAATAGCTGAGATGGATGCTTTTTTATTGAATTATTCAAATGAATCTTCAAAAGCAAGAAAATTTATTTGGGATTTACAATATCTAGATTTGAATGAACCTTATTTTAAATATATTTCAAATAAAAAAGACCAATCATTAGTTAGATATTTTTATCAACAATTTAAAGAAAATGTAAGGCATCACCTACCCTATTTAAGACACGCTATTATTCATGGAGATGTCAATGAATGGAATACACTTACTAGAAATAATGAAATTATAGGCTTTATAGATTTCGGCGATGTATGCTATACTCCTTTAATTAATGAAATCGCTATAGCTGCCACTTATTCAGCATTTAATAAAGAAAATCCTTTATTTTTTATTAAAAAACTAATACAATCTTATCATAAAACACTACCACTTTTGAAGGAAGAATTAGATGTTTTATATTATCTCATCGCTGGGCGACTGATTACTAGCCTCACTCAATCTGCTTATTCCAAATTCACCAATCCAGAAAACACTTATGCTTCAATAAGCGAAAATAATGCTTGGAAATTATTGCGAAAATGGTTAACAATTAACCCTATACATGCTCAAAATGAATTCTATAAAGCAGTGGGTTTTGAGGTCGAAAAACCTAAACCCATACAAGATGCTATCAATAGAAGATATCAAGTCGTGAGCCCTCTTTTAAGCATTAGTTATGATGAAGCAATTTATGTAGACAAAGCTGCTTTTCAATATATGTATGATAAAAATGGAAACACATTTTTAGATGCTTATAATAATATTCCCCATGTTGGGCATTCTCATCCAAAAGTTATTGAAACAGGTCAGCGACAAATGGCAAAACTCAATACTAATACTCGATATGTATATGATATTTTAGCAGAGTACTCTGAAAAATTATTAGCCACATTTCCTAAAAATTTAAATAAAATATTTTTTGTCAATTCTGGTTCAGCAGCCACAGATTTAGCGATAAGATTAGCGAAAGCACATACTAGTCATTCAGATATCATGGTAATGGAACATGGTTATCATGGCAATACTCAAATAGGAATAGATGTTAGTGATTATAAATTCAATCATCCAAAAGGTCAAGGACAACAATCCTATATTTTAAAAACAAAAATCCCAGATACTTTTAGAGGAAAATATACTCTAAATGACGATACTGCTGGGCATCAATATGCCCAAGAAAGCATAAAACAAATTAAAGAATCGCCTAATGGTATTGCAGCATTTATAAGTGAAACTATTGTCGGATGTGGAGGACAAATCCCACTAGCCAAAGGATATTTAAAGGAAATATACCCCGCTATCAGAAATCAAGGGGGTGTCTGTATCAGCGATGAAGTACAAACAGGTTTTGGTAGATTAGGCGATTATTTTTGGTCTTTTGAAGGTCAAGGAGTTGTACCCGATATTGTTATATTAGGAAAACCTATGGCGAATGGACATCCTATTGGTGCTGTAGTTACCACGAGTGAAATAGCATCTTCTTTTGAAAAGGGAGTAGAATTTTTTAGTTCTTTTGGTGGAAATCCTGTTTCCTGTGCCATTGGTCTATCTGTCTTGAATGTTTTAGAAGAAGAAAAGCTTCAAGAAAATGCTAAAATCATAGGTGATTATTATCAATTATTAATGAAAGAATTACAAAAAGAATATTCGTGTATTGCAGATGTAAGAGGAGAAGGCTTATTTTTAGGATTTGAAATTACCGAATGGGATAGCTTAAAACCTAATCCCAAACTTGCCCGTTATATTAAGAATGAAATGAGACGGAGGCATATACTCATCAGCACAGATGGACCTTTTAATAATGTAATCAAATCTAAGCCTCCCTTATGTTTTAATAAAAACAATGTTGAACAAGTCGTAAATGAGCTTTATAGTATCTTAAAAAACAAGAAAAGATAAAGAATACTCTTTATCTTTTCTTGTTTTCAC
>JAHDBK010000153.1 GCA_020630455.1 Saprospiraceae bacterium | reverse complement strand
AAACAACTAATACGCATCCGTATCGGATAATTCATTACAACTTTACCACAACTGAATATCCTTCATGTCTTTTCAGAAGAACTAAAGTGTATTTTTCAATGTGGATTGATATAAACCCCATTCTTTCATTACATAGAGATTGATTTGATGATGATAGAGAAGTTGTCGGAATTTACTTTCGGCAGCTTCTTTTTATTTTTAATCAAATAATAAATAAATTTCTTTATCATTTGACATACACCACTATTTTTCCCATTGATTTCCTAGATTGTAAGAACTCATGTGCTTTGGCTATCTCTTCAAATTTATATTCTCCACCTACAACGGGTTTAAAAATACCTTTTTCATAATAATGAACCACCTGTTCTAATACTCTTTTAATTACCAAAGGTCTAAAATCTGCAATTCTTAACATATTAACACCTATGATTCCTTTAGAATTCATCAATAAAGAAATAGGAGAATGTAAACCAAAACCCCATGCGACTCCTATTTTTTGAAATAAATTAGCATTGGTCATACGAGCAGCTCCATAACCCACTACTCTGCCTCCTGCACCTACTAATTTCAAGCTTTTCTTAATGTGGTCTCCACCTATACTATCAAAAGCAACATCTAATCCTCTTTCTCCAACAACATTTTTAACTTCCGTAAAAAAATCATTTTTATTATAATTAATAGGATAATCCACTCCTTGTTCTTTTAAATAGGCTAATTTCTTATCTGACCCTGCCGTCCCAAAAACGGTACAACCTTTGTGTTTTGCCCACTGAACCAATGCAGTACCTACACCTCCTGCTGCTGCTTGAATTAAAACATAATCTCCTTCAAATAATTGAACCATTTCTGCGGCTGCATAATATGCTGTCCCATACTGAGTAGCCAAAGCAGTGGCTTGACCTGCATCTACTTCTTCTCCAATTATTGCTGTGGCTCTTGCATCTGTTACTGCTAATTCTGCATAGCCCCCAAATCTAGTCATACCAACTACTCTATCTCCGACTTTTCTATCTACAACCCCCATACCCACTTGAATTATCCTCCCAACTACCTCATAACCTACTAATGCAGGCAAAGGAGGTGCATCTTTATAAAAACCCAGTCTAGCCATTACATCAGCATAATTCAAACCAAATGCTTCTACTTCAATTAAAACTTCACCTTCTTTGACTTGAGGACTAGGAAGTTCTCTTATTTCAAATGCTTTTTCAGGACTTCCATTTTTAACAATAAGCGCTCCTTTCATATCAATTATTTTAAGAATATGTTTAAATTTAGAATAAACTAATTTACCAATTAATCACTACAAAAGTAATTTTCTTATTCTGTATTCTGAAAAACATCGAAAGATAAAACTTATAAATCATAAATTATGATAAAGAAAGTCTGATAGGATAAATAAAAAAAGCCAAAGTTTTTGCTTTGGCTAATGTGGGTTAACATGAATACATTAAAAAAAGTTTGTTTTTAAAAAAGTTATAATTTATGGGTATTCAAATATATCATGTTGCATAATCTCTTAAATAAGTCTTGACTTCTATATGATTACAAATTTAATAAATAATATAATCCCAATCGACCACTTTTTTATAAGCGGTAGGAATTAATAAATAAACGGTAGAATTTACTTTGTAAAATAATTTTAACTTTGCCTAAATATCAATAACTATTGATCAAAATTTAGTTATTCGTGAAAAGTCTACTATAAAATGAACATTAAAAAAGATATTATACAATTAGCACTTATAGGAACTCAAAGGAAAGAGGCTCCTAAAAAAATAGGTGAATTCTTAACAGAAAATCAAATATCTTTTTTAAATACAGAAGAGCAAATACTCTTTTCTTGTTCTATTTTAAATCGAATTGAAAAAGCTGAAATTCCGATTAACAAAATTGATAAAATTCCGCCAAAGAGTGAAGATAAGGAAGTATTTAGCGCACCTAAAAGCATCCCTTATTTATACAAAATAATAGATGGCACTTATGCTGATATTTTACCTGAATTTTTATTATTATTAAAAAAGCATAGTCAAAATTTTCCATCAGAATTACTCCCTGAACTTTTAGAACAAGCACTTTTACAACCAGAATTAAGACATTCTCTAGAAGATTGTCTTGGAGAAAGGGGTAAATGGTTGGCCAATCAAAACAGCCAATGGCAACAATTTTTACCAAATACCGACTTAGAAAACTGGGATTTTGGTTCTTATGATGAAAGATATCATATTTTTAATTTTTTATTAAAAAATAATAGACATCAAGAAGCTATAGAATTACTCAGTAAATCATGGAATGAAGAAGGCTTAAAACAAAAAATTCAATTCTTAAAAATACTTGACAAGTATATACATATTGAGCATCTATCTTTTGTTGAAAATTTATTGAATGAAAAAAGAAAAGACCTGAGGCAAATTGCTGTAAAACTTTTAGTGCAAATTGATTCTTCTTCTTTGTGTAAGAATATCAAACAGCAGTTAAAAGATATTTTTTCTATAAAAAAAGCAATAATTGGCAAAGATAAACTCAACATCAAATACCCAGAAGTTTGGAATGAAGACTTGTTTAAAATTGCTATCGCTCCTAATATCTCTTGGCAAAAAAGTGGAATTAAAGCAGGAAGAATCGGTCAAATGATTGCCTTAACAAATCCTAATTTCTGGACTTATCATTTGAACAAAAGCAGTGATGAAATCATTGAACTTTTCAATAAAAAAGAGGAAAAAGAGTGGCTTTTACAAGCATTGGTCGAAAGCACAAAACTATTTAAAAATAAAGAATTTTCTTTATCTTTATTAAAATCAAAGATTAATTACTCTAATGATGAATTTTGGAAAAGTATTAATATAAGTCCATTAATCAATAATATTGAAAATGAAAATTTCAATGCTATTTTATTAAAAGGAATTAAAACTAAAAATGAATTATTAGAAGAGAATTCTATCATTACACACCTCCTAAAAAATGGAAAACAAAAGTGGTCATTGCCATTAACAGAACAACTCATTGCACACCTTCAAAAACACCTTTTTTCTTCTAATACCTATTATTGGAATGCATGGCATTACAAAAGTATTTTAAAAGAGATGGCATATCAAGCTCCTATAGAAGCCTACAATATTTTATATAAAATTTGGGAAGAACCATTTGCGATAGGCTCCTCTTGGGAAAAAGAAGTGGGAAATACGCTATCGATTCTACATTTCAGAAAAAAAATGACGGAGAGTTTTACTAGCTAAGGTCCTTATTTATCGCCGATAAAAATTCTTTTCTTTTTGAAGCATCCAATTCAAAAATACCACCATACGAAGAAGTAACTGTACTGCTTCCTACATCTTCAACTCCTCTAGATTGCACACACATGTGGCGAGCATCTATATACACTGCTACATCATCCGTTTTGAGTACTTTTTTTAATTCTTCAGCGATTTGAATAGTCAATCTTTCTTGTACTTGAGGTCTTTTGCTGTAATATTCTACAATGCGATTGATTTTGGATAAACCAATAACATTACCTGAAGAAATATATGCTATATGTGCTTTGCCATATATTGGTAAGAAATGATGTTCACAAGTAGATTGTACTTTTATATTCTTTTCCACCAACATTTCTCTATAGCCGAACTTATTTTCAAACAATGTCGCTTTAGGTTTATTTTCTGGTTTTAAACCTGCAAAAATTTCTTTCACTAACATCTTTGCTACTCTATAAGGCGTTCCTTTCAAGCTATCGTCTTTCATATCCAGACCGATAATGTCCATAATCTCGCTAAAATGATATTCTATTTTTTCAATTTTATCATCATCATTAAGTTCAAAAGCATCTTCTCTTAACGGGGTATCTATAGAAGAAAAAATATGAGCATCTCCCATTTCCTCCATTTCTTTTTTCCAAACACCATTCGTGTTATTATTTTTTAGAATTGATTTCACTTTTTTTTCCATTGTATTTATTTCCGTATGAACAGCCTATATCAAACAAATTGCTTTATATAATGTTTACTTTTTAATATTTTATTAATAATTTAATCTTCTAAAACAGTTCTTAATATTAAATGAGAATTCATTTTATTAAAAGATTCCAAATGATATTCATAGTATTGAATAATTGAATCTAATAATTCTCTTCTTTCCTCTTTATTGATAATTAAAGTTTCCATTTCTTGAAATGGTTTATTAATAATTTCTTGAAAAAGAATGCTCAAATTCGATTCCAAAAACATCATGTGAGGTGGTTTTTCAACAAATATACTTTCTCTCATATCAAAATAAGGCAGTTGCTTAGACCAATTATTTCCTGCTGAAAAACCCAAGTAAGGCAACAATTTAATAGCAAAAACCAAAGGAAAATTAGCAACTTGATGACACTCATCTAAAAAAACATAAGATTGCTTCAAAAAAGTATATAAAGCATCATTATTTTCAGATTCTTTAACTGTTTTTTCAATCAACTCAGTAACAAAAAGTGCTACCGTCCCTTTTATGACGTTAAAAGGTATACTGCGATACACATACAATGGTTTTACTTCCTTAAATCTTTGTAATTCTTTTTGAGGACGATGATAAATGACGGCTTCCACCAAACTTCCAATAGCTAAAGTACTTTGCTTGGTATTTGCTTTAGCAGAACGTACGCCATTAATTACACAAGAAAGTCTTCCTTGTGCTAGACTATAAATATCTACGATTAAACTACTCTCTCCAAATTGTACATTTTTGAGAACGATTCCCTCTGTTTTAAGCAACATTTTGAGTTGATTGTATTGTTTTTATTTGTGTAGCAAGTGCAGTAATTACCATTTTCACTTGTTTAATATGGGTTTTTTCCACATTAAATATCTTATATGCCCAACGGTATAATCTATTTTTAGGTAAAATATCAATTTCAAATGAAATATGTACTTGATTATTATCTGTTTCAGCAAAAGTCCACACTCCCATACCTGTATGCATTCCTTTAAAATAATGTATTATAATTTCTCTTCCTGCATCATAAGAATGTAGTTTCCAACCTACTTTTATTAATGGATAAGGTTGTATAAGTACTTGATTTCCTATATGATTTTCTGTTTTTTTAATACATTTTATTGGCAAGGAAGAAGGCCACCAATTGTGAAATTCTTCAAACTTTAACATAATATCAAAAGCGTCATCGGGACTACCGGGGACTACATCATCAACTGTTACTTGTATTCTTTGCATATTGATTTAAAAAATAAAAACCAAGTATTAGACATTATTATGAAAAATTGATTATAGCTAAATTGTCTTTTTAATGATATCCTTCGTTATTCCTCTCAAGTATAGCTGCGGCTATGCTTTTCGAGTAATGCCTCGACTATAATTAAAAATACTGATTTATCTTTCATAAAAAACTTTTCGCAATAACGTCTATTTATTTTCTAATAAAAAAAACAAGGAGATAATAAAGAAAATTCTTTATCATCTCCTTATTGAATCACAATTCAAATATTTAAATTTATAATTTAATAATCATTTTATTATATAGCCCTTTTGGCGTTTTTAAGGTCACATAATACGTGCCAGCAGTCAAGGTAGAAACATCAACTGTTTTATTCTGTAAGCCTTGAACTCTTGTACCTAAGTCTGTATGATATAATTCTTTACCTGAAACATCATAGATATGTAAAGTCATATCTACTGTTTCATGATTATAAAATTGAAGATATATCTTATCTGTAATCGGATTAGGGTGAATGCCAATGAAGGCTACTTCATTCAAATCCTGAGTAGGAACAGATTGATAATTGCGAGGGTCATCAGGAGCATAAGTCGTATTATGGGAAGTGCTAGCAGGTGCTTGATTAGATGCAGAAGAAAGGTGACGACTTCCGTCTAATGTCTGCCAAGAAGCATCATGTGATACACTAGTTGTTGCATCTGTTACGCTACCTATTGTATAATAATCTGCTTGACATCTATCTTGATTTACATCTAGAATATAAAAGCCTCTATCCGCTAAGTTGACATCTTTAATATGGTCATTCAAAGACATGATTAATGCTTCTCCAGCTGGGATTGGTAGTCCAGGAGAAGTAACACTGGTAGTTACAAACTCTACACCAGCAGAATTAGCCCCTGTACCAGAATTATAACCACTCATAGGAAGGTCATTTGCCCAAGAAGTATGAATATCTCCTGTAAGTACGACCATATTAGGAACATTATTATCAATGACATAATTATATAACTTAACCCTTTCTGGATCATAGCCATCCCATTGGTCTCCATTAACGGGTTGACCAAAAATTTCAAGAGGAGCAACCATTACTTGCTGTCCTAATACTTGCCATTTTGCAGTGGAATTACTCATTTCTGTAGTTAACCAATTATATTGAGTAGAACCAAGGATTGTTCTATTGGCGTCATTTTCATTGACTCCTTGTTCTTGACGACCATGCAAACGAGTATCCAAAATGAATAAATCCATCAAATCACCATAGCTGAACTTTCTATAAATACGCTCTGTATCGTTGTTGTCTGGTTTCCTCAATGGCATCCACTCATGGTAAGAAGTAATTGCATAAGATTTTCTATCAAACCAATCTCCTTCACCTGTATTGTGATTTTCGGCACCGCCATACCAAGCATCATTGGCAGATTCATGGTCGTCCCAAGTTGTGATGATTGGATATTGTTGATGTAAACGCATCAATTGAGGATCTAATTTATAATAGCTATGACGCATTCTATAATCCGCCAAAGTCAGTATTTCTGTTCCAGGTTCTAATTCTCTTACATCGCCATATTCTCCATCGCCATATTCGTAAATATAATCTCCTAAATGAATTACAGCATCTACATCATTTCTATCTACTATTTTATCATATACATGAAAAAATCCGTAGGCGAAATTAGAGCAAGAGACAACTGCAAATCGCAAGGAATCCACTGAATTTCCTTCGGGTGCTGTTCTAGTTCTTCCCCTTAATGAATAAGCATTGTCATAAGAAAATTCATAATAATATGTAGTATAAGGTTGTAAGCCTTGAACATCTACTTTTACAGTAAAATCACTTTCTGCATCAGTCGTCACCCAACCATCTGCAACTATATTGGTCATAGCGGTATCTGTTGCTACTTGCCAATGAACATTAGCATCAAGATCGTCAGTAGTAACACGCGTCCAAATAATAACAGAATTAGGCATAGGGTCACCAGATGCTACTCCATGATAAAAAGGAGCTAAGTCCGCATTCAATCGAAAACGGTCGCTATCAAAAAAGTCTGTTTGAGCAAATGAACTTATTGAGAAAGATAAGCATAAGAGCAAAGTAAAGATGTGTTTCATTTTTATATTATTTATTATAATTTAAAAGATGTACGAAATTAATGAATTTATTTTAATATTAAGTAAAAATATTTATTAGAATTTAGATGTTAAGTTTTAGATTCCGTCTAAATAATAAAGAATTTTCTTTATTAATTATATTTAATCCACTTTTGCAATAGTGTTTTTTAACTTTGTATCTTTTTGATAAAAATGCATTCTATTTAAAACAAACCATTCAAAATGAAAATCTTACTGTACTTATCTATTTTGGTGAATACTGCTTTTGCTATTCTTTATTTTCAATATTTTCATCATAAGAAGGAATTGAAGATAAATGCTGAAATACAAACTCAGTTGCATTTTAGTACTCAAAAAAATATACATTTTTATAAATCAAATCCCGATTTGATAAAGGCGGAAGATTTTAATATTCCCATCAAAAAAATATTAGAAAACAATACCCTATTGATTCATCAATATATTGATGAAATTAATGAAATTGAAAAGAAAAGGAACATTTCTAAATATGACTTAAATCAAGCACTTGACATTCTTAATAATTATATAGATACCATATTTTATAAATTTGACTTTATCATAAATAAATATAATGACGAAATTAGATTTAGTGATAAAGAACTTGAAAAAATACAGCATGATTTTCAAG
>JAHDBK010000152.1:3120-7971 GCA_020630455.1 Saprospiraceae bacterium | reverse complement strand
GAAATATAGTCAATTGTGGTAAAGTTGTAATGAATTATCCGATACGGATGCGTATAATACCTTTCCCATTTAATTTCAAGCCGACAATAGCTGTAAAATCTGAAGTTTAATATCTTTTATATACTAATAATCTATAAAAATAATTTTCAATATTTAATGAAATTTTTATTTTTTCAATATTTTCTGAACTTTATAAATATTGATGCGTTATTAATTATTGTTATCATTTTTTAAACAATTAAAACAATTCAATTTATGAAAAAATTAATTTTATTTCTTCCTTTAATCTTTTCAATTTTCATCTTCTCATGTAAAGATGATGCTGAAGATGAAATGCCAACTATTGCAGATTTAGCAGTTAGTGCAGATTTAGATAGTTTAGTAGTAGCATTATCAAAAGCAGGATTAGTTTCTACATTCCAAGGAGAAGGAACATTTACAGTTTTTGGTCCTACTAATCAAGCATTTGTAAATTTATTAGCTAGCAATGCTTCTTGGAATAAAATTGATGATATTCCAACAGCAACTTTAGATGCAGTATTAAAATTTCACGTTTTAGGTTCAGTAGTTCGATCTACAGAATTAAGTGATTCTTATGCAAACACTTTATCTACAGGCCCTAATGGAGAAGCCATTTCATTACAAATAACTACGACTGGTGCAGTTAAATTTAATGGTTCTGCCAATCCTGTATCTACAGATAATATGGCAAGCAATGGTATCGTTCATGTAATTGATGAAGTGATGTTACCACCTGCTATTCCTAATTTTGCATTAAACAATCCTTCATTCAGTATTTTAGTTGCTGCATTAACAGATTCAAGACATAGTACAACTACTCCAGTTGTAGATTATGTAGGAATATTATCAGGAACAGGACCATTTACAGTATTTGCTCCAACAGACGAAGCATTTATCGCATTATTAAATTCTAATGCTGATTGGAATGGTTTAGGAGATATTCCAATTGAAACATTACAAGCAGTATTGAATTATCACGTAGTAGCAGGTGCTAACGTACAATCAGATGAATTAACAAATGGACAAGAAATCACGATGTTTTCAGGAGATATGTTGACCGTAAATTTATCGAATGGAGCACAATTAAGTACATCTGGTGGTCAAGATGCTGTAGATATTGTATTGACAGATGTACAAGGAACCAATGGAGTCATACACGTTGTTAATGAGGTTTTATTGCCTTAATATTTAATTTTTAAATGCTCTTCTCATTGATTTTTATTGAATAAAAAATTAGAAAAAAGATAGAATTTTCTTCTTTTATTCAAAAAAGTAGAGTAGAAATAAGTTTTTTCTAAGGATTAGCTTTATAAAAAGCTAATCCTTTTTATTTTTATGAATTCCTTATAATTGAGCATGTTTAAATTTGAATCTTTATGAAATCAATAATAATTTGTTTTTTAATGTCTTGCTTATTCATAACAATACAAGCGCAAGAATCTAATAATGAATATCAGTTAATTTGGTCTGATGAATTCGATACTGAAGGAGCATTAGATTCGACTAAGTGGCATCATCAAACAATTATCCCTAATGGAAAAAGTTGGTTTAATGATGAGATTCAACATTATACCAATAGGATTGAAAACTCTTTTGTCAAAGATGGCCTAATGACTATAAAAGCAATAAAAGGAGATTATACACAAGATGGTATTACTAAGACATTTACCTCTGCTCGTATCAATTCAAAGTTTGCATTTACCTATGGTAAGATTGAAGTAAAAGCAAAACTTCCTTATGGAGAAGGTACTTGGCCTGCTATCTGGACACTAGGTAAAAGTATCACAGAAAAAGGAGCTTATTGGGAACAGAATGGATATGGTACAACAAATTGGCCTCAATGTGGTGAAATTGACATCATGGAACATTGGGGAGATAATCAGAATTTTATTCAAAGTGCTACCCACACCCCTTCAAGTTTTGGAAATACTACAAATGTAGGAGGTCAAACTATTAATACAGTTTCAGAAGCATTTCATATATATACTTTAGAATGGACAGAAGATAAGCTTGTCTTTGGTGTAGATAATACTACACATTTTATTTATGAACCTGAAGAACAAAATGCTAAAACTTGGCCTTTTTATAATGAACAATATATTTTATTGAATTTCGCAATTTTGCCGATTATACCAGATTCATTCACAGAAGATGAATTCATAATTGATTATGTGAGGGTATATCAAAAACCATCAAAAAAGCTAAGTTATTTTGATAAAATTAGAAAAACAATAAAGAAATCTTTTTATCTTTTAAAAAATCATCAGTAAATGATGTTCTTAATATTTCATTTTTACTAGTCGCAATGATTTTCTTTTTAGACTTGGGATGATTAATTCAGAAGCACTAATTTGTAATGCACCTTTGAATATTAATTTCACATTATATCCTCCTGTATCTAAGATGCTATTGCGTTCATTTCTTCCCCCTCTTAGCAATGCATATTCACTTACCATATTATCATTTTTGATTTCGTCGTTATATAAAAAACGAATCATTTGAGGTGTTTTCATAATAAAAAATGAAGAATTCAGCCCTGCATCATCTCTAGAATATTGTCTTTTGTATAATATATCTTGCCATTCCGCCTGGCCTTCATTATTAATAGCAACTAAAATAATATCATCAAAATAATATTCTGCTTGAGAATTATTATTTTCTACACCCGAGGGAGGTTGTCTTGGAAAATTAGGCTCAAATATTTGATTAATCTTTTTATATCGTTCTGCTACTATAATTAAACCTCCATCTGTTCTCAATATGATTTCATTGACATAAGTATCAGAAAATGTGCTGCCCTCTTCTACCTCTTTACCTTTAATATTATTAATAATAACATCAGGAAAAAAATTAAAAGCGACTATTTGATTTTTAGGATTATTATTAGGAATCCTTATATAAAAGTAGCCTCTAATCCTATTCATTCTTTTCTCATCATATAATCCTCCTCCTAATAATTGTTGATTTTTTTCATCATATTCAAAGTAAGAATCATAAACAACATTTTCTTGTAATGGAACATTGATGGTTATTTTTTCGGTTTTATTTTTCTTTAAAATAGTAAAGCGACTGTTTTCTTTTTGTCCTCTTCCATTATCTAATAAAAACACCCCATAAAAATCACCATTATTGTTCACTAAAGTTTGATATAAATCCTTTCTAACAGATATTTTACCTGTATAAATACTATCCATCCAAGAGGTTTCCATTTTTTGAATATCGAAAGCAACGACTTCTAATAAATCATCCTTTTCATCGTGCCAAAGAACTACTTTATTTCTATCAGAAGAATAGTCCATCTCAGGTTTTGGAGCAAAACTTCTATTTCCATAATTAACGACCATTTCTGATTCTATTAATTCTCCTATATCATTGAACTTATAGGCATATACAAAGGTCTTACCTGATTTTCTTAACTGAAAAAAGAGGGTAAATTCTTTTAAATTAGCAACTGAGCCAATCAATTTTTCATAATTATAGTCAAGCTCAATATTCTTTTCCCAGCCTAAAGTTAAATCATCATTAAAAGCATATATCGTTGCTCCTTCTAATTTATTTTTTACTACATAAAAATAATTACCTACTTGTCCAATCAATTCAAAATCATCTTCAATTCTTAAATTGATTGACTCTGAAACTATAGCTGTTTGAGCATTTAGAATATTTATATTTATTATAAAAAAGATTAAATAATAACAAATTTTCTTTATAATATTCATAGAAATAAGATTTTTAAATTACCTAATGAGTGCTTATTACAAATTTAATAATATTAAATAGTACGCCAAAATTAATGATGAGCAATTCTTAAAGAGACTTTTTAAATTATATATGTATCTTTGTAAAACTAATTATTAATATAAGTCTAAAATCTATTGTCTAATAACTTAGCTTATATAATATAAACGGAAATAAGAACCATTTGCTGCAAAGAATGTTAATTTTAAGATGAAGCGTTTTAAAAATATTTATGATAAATATAATTGGGATGATACTTTAAAAAGCATCTATTCTAAAACAGAACAAGATGTCATTATTGCTATTCGAAATAAGAATAGAAATCTAGAAGATTTTAAAGCACTTATTTCTCCTGCTGCAACTCCTTATCTAGAGCAAATGGCTAATATCAGTCAAGGCATTACTCAAAAAAGATTTGGAAAAACCATTCAACTTTATGCTCCAATGTACCTTTCAAATGAATGCCAAAATATTTGTACCTATTGTGGTTTTAGTTTAGATAATAAAATTAAAAGAAAAACACTGAGTGGGGCTGAAATACTACAGGAAGTTTTTGCAATAAAAGCACTTGGTTATCAGCATATCTTACTTGTAACTGGTGAAGCCCAAAAGACAGTTGGTATGGAGTATTTTAAAAATGCTTTATCAATTATTAAACCTCATTTTGCACAAATTTCAATGGAAGTACAGCCTCTTGAGCAAGAAGACTATGAAGATTTAGTAGACTTAGGTGTTCATAGTATTCTAGTTTACCAAGAAACTTATCATCAAGCAGAATATAAAAAACATCATCCTAAAGGTAAAAAGTCTAATTTTTTATATCGCTTAGAAACACCTGACCGAATTGGAAGAGCAGGTATTCATAAAATTGGACTAGGAGCTTTATTTGGACTTGAAGATTGGAGAACAGATAGTTTTTATACGGCATTACATCTTCAATATTTAGAAAAAACATATTGGCAAAGTAAATATTCTATTTCTTTTCCTAGATTGCGTCCTTTTTCAGGTGGTTTAGAACCTAAAGTAGAAATGACTGATAGAGATTTAGTTCAATTAATTTGTGCTTATAGAATGTTAAATGAAGAATTAGAA
>JAHDBK010000152.1:0-3020 GCA_020630455.1 Saprospiraceae bacterium | reverse complement strand
CAAAAAAAATAACAATAATTTGTTATTTTTCAATATTAAATTTATAATTAATGAGAATAACTATATTTAGAAAAGCACATTTTAATGCAGCTCATAGGCTTCATAATCCAAAATGGTCTGAAGAAAAAAATAACGAAGTATTTGGTCTATGTAATAATCCTTATTATCATGGACACAATTACGAAATTGAAGTAGCATTAACGGGAGAAGTCGATCAAGAAACTGGCTTTTTAATCAATTTAGATACTTTAAAAACCATTATTAAAGAAAAAATAGAAAATAAATTTGACCACAAAAACTTAAACGAAGAATTAGAAGAATTTAAGAAATTAATTCCTTCAGCTGAAAATATCTGCTATGTAATATGGAGTATATTAAGAGATAATTTAGATAAAAAATATGATTTACAAGTAAAACTTTGGGAAACCCCTAGGAACTATGTACAATATCCAGCAATCAGTTAACGCTTACTTAGTCTTTTAGTAATGATGACATCACCGTTTTCATCAATCACCCTAACTAAATATAAGCCATTTGCTAAATCACTTACGTCATAAGAATCTCCTTCAATTAAATTATCTATAGATTTAGTTCTTTTTCCAACTAAATTATAAATATCTATCCTTGATACTCCTTCAATATTTGTAAAAGTAATATAATGAGTAGCAGGATTCGGATATATCTTGATATCTACAGGAGGATTCTCCCAACTCTTTTCCATTTGTATAGAAGTGGATAAAAAGAGCGTTTTAAAAATTTCATTCACCTGTGCTTGAGTAGTAGCACTTGCCATAAAAAGAAACGATAAAATAAGTAAAGTATTTTTCATGCAATTAGGTGTTAGAAATTAATAAAACTGAATATAACTTACTTTTGAAGTACAATATTATATATTTTACTGAAAAATACAAAAAATGTTGCCAATTTTTTGAAATTATTAAGAAAAAGTATAAAGTTTTATAAAAATCCCTTAGAAATAGAATAAAATTTGTCGATTCTTAGTCAAGCTCGATTAATTCTTCGGTCTCTTCTTCTATTTCATCTTTTTCCACTTTCAAGTTTTCAATTATAAATTCTTGACGCTGTGGAGTGTTTTTACCCATATAATATTTTAGTACTTGTTCTACATTTGTATCATCAAGAATTACGGGTTCTAAACGAATATCTTCGCCAATAAAATCGGCAAATTCATTTGGAGAAATTTCACCTAAGCCCTTGAATCTGGTAATTTCTGGTTTTCCTCTTAATTTATCTATGGCCTGTTGTTTTTCTTGCTCAGAATAACAATAGTAGGTGTCTTTTTTATCCCTAACTCTAAATAAAGGCGTTTCTAAGATATATAAATGACCATTTCTTACCAAATCAGGAAAGAATTGTAAGAAGAAAGTCAATAATAATAAACGAATATGCATCCCATCTACATCGGCATCTGTTGCAATCACAACTCTATTGAAATGTAAGTTTTCTAATCCATCTTCAATATTCAAAGCATGTTGAAGCAAATGAAATTCTTCATTTTGATAAACTATCTTTTTGGTTAGTCCATAACAATTTAAAGGTTTACCTCTTAATGAAAAGACAGCTTGTGTTTGTACATCTCTGGCTTTAGTAATAGAACCACTCGCAGAATCCCCCTCAGTAATGAATAATGTCGTTGCTTTTTTAACCTCTTCATCTCCTTTTTTATGATTTAAATGGACTCTACAATCTCTTAGTTTTTTGTTATGAACTTTAGATTTTCTAGCTCTTTCATTAGCTATTTTTTTAATCCCTGCTATTTCTTTTCGCTCTCGTTCTGATTGTAAAATTCTTTTGAGTAATGCTTCTGCTACTTGAGGATTTTTATGTAAAAAATTATCCAATTTTTCTTTGACAAAATCTCCTATAAATTTCCTTACTGAAATCCCATCTGGAGCCACATTTAAAGAACCTAATTTTGTTTTGGTTTGAGATTCAAATACGGGTTCTTCTACCCTTACACTAATAGCTCCAATAATGGAAGCACGAATATCTTTAGTATCAAAATTTTTATTATAAAATTCTCTAACTGTTTGTACAATGGCTTCTTTATATGCTTGTAAATGAGTACCTCCTTGGGTAGTATTCTGACCATTGACAAAGGAATAATACATTTCTCCATATTGTTGTCCATGAGTCAAGGCGATTTCAATATCATCTCCAAGTAAATGAATGACTGGGTAGCGATGTTGATCTGGCTCGGTTTTACGCATCATTAAGTCATACAATCCCTTCTTAGAAACTATGGTTTTTCCATTAAAGAGGATTTTTAAACCTGCATTTAAATAAGCATAATTCCACAACTGATTTTCAACAAATTCACTCTTAAATTTATAATTTCTAAAAATATAATTATCAGGCTTAAATTTAACTAATGTTCCTTGAGCATCATCTGATTTTTTTATTTTATTATCTTGAGAAATTTCACCTTTTGAAAATTCAACTTCTTTCTGTTTTCCTTCTCTAACCGCCTTTACATAAAAATAATCAGATAATGCATTAACGGCTTTTGTTCCTACACCATTTAGTCCAACAGATTTTTTAAAAGCTTTGGAGTCGTATTTTCCTCCTGTATTGATTTTGGAAACACAATCAATTACTTTACCTAAAGGAATTCCTCTTCCAAAGTCACGGATACTCACCATCCCCTCTTCTATCTTTACCTCAATTTGACTCCCATGCCCCATTACATATTCGTCAATAGCATTATCAAAAACTTCTTTTATAAGAATATAAATACCATCATCAGGAGTAGAACCATTACCCAATTTCCCAATATACATACCAGGTCTCATCCTGATATGTTCTTTCCAATCCAGTGAGCGTATGTTGTCTTCAGTATATTTTATTTCAGCCATTTTTGTAAGTATTTATATAATAAGTAAGTAGAGAGATAAAAGATATTGTATTTTAGAATTTCCTTGAAATAATAAATAAAATTCTTTATTATTTGAAAAAATAAATGTATAACTATTATTATCCAAAAACTTACTGAATATTTA
>JAHDBK010000151.1:4911-8003 GCA_020630455.1 Saprospiraceae bacterium | reverse complement strand
CTTCTTCTTTTACTCTTTCATCAATTAAGACTAATTTTAAACCAGCATTCAAAAATGCTAATTCTCTCAATCTATTGGCTAAAATAGTAAAACTATATTCTAGTGTTTCAAAAATATCAGCATCAGGTTGAAAAGTTACAAAAGTACCTGTTATATCAGTTTTTCCAACTACAGACACATCAGACTTAGGCTTACCAATGCTGTATTCTTGAACAAACACTTGTCCATCTCTATGAACTTCTGCTTTGAGGTAAGAAGATAAGGCATTCACACAAGATACCCCTACCCCATGTAATCCACCAGATACTTTATAAGTATCTTTGTCAAATTTACCACCTGCGTGCAAAACAGTCATTACCACTTCTAAGGCTGATTTTTTGAGTTTTTTATGCATTCCTGTTGGAATACCTCTACCATTATCTTTAACTGTTATGGAATTATTTTGATGAATAATAACATCTACTTGATCACAATAGCCTGCTAGGTGTTCATCTATTGAGTTATCCACTACCTCATATACAAGGTGATGAAGCCCTTTAGTATCGGTGCTTCCAATGTACATCCCGGGTCTTAATCTAACGGCTTCCAATCCTTCTAGTGCGGTAATATTACTAGCGTCATAATTGGTTTTTGGAGCGTTTTGGTTTTCTAAATTTTCATTCTTTTCCATAATGCAAAGATACGATTTTTTAATGGTTTTTAATAGCATTTTTTCAAAAAAAAGACTCTATATATTAGGAAGTAATTTTTATGCTTTCTTTTTATTAAAAATAAAGAATATTTGTTATTAATTATGAATTTCAAAAATAAGTAAAAGAATAATAAAAGCCTTGTTTTAAACCATTATTTCATTATTAAAATTCAAAAAAATGAAAGAAACAATTTGGGAATATTTCCATTTTACCCGCTCTGAAAGAAAAGGTATTTTTATACTATTATTACTAATGGTAATATTAATAATTTTTCCTAATTTTTATCAATATCAATCTGCTCCAAAAAGTATTGATTATAGTCATTTACAATCTGAAATAGAACAATGGAATGCACAAAAAATTACCAAGGATAGTATTATTGAATCTGTAGATAGTATTGTAAATAATAAGCAATATGACAAACCAAATAGTATTAAAATAAAAGGGTTTCCATTTAATCCCAACACCATTAATGAGCAAGAATGGCTAGCTTTAGGCATTCCTGAAAAAGTAGTAAAAACAATTCTAAACTATAAAAACAAAGGAGGTCGTTTCTATAAAAAAGAGGATTTGAAAAAGATATATGGTTTTAAAACAGAATGGTATGATGAACTCAAAGAGTTTATCAATATTGATAATAATAATAATAATAATAATAATAATAATGTTCCAAAATCGTATGATACTTATCCAAAACAAACTAACAAACAAATAGAAAAAGTGGATATCAATACAGCAAGTGCAGAAGATTTTCAAACATTAAGGGGAATTGGTCCTGCTTATTCTAAAAGGATTGTCAAGTTTAGAGAGGCTCTTGGAGGTTTTGTAAAAGTCGAACAAGTATCAGAAACTTATGGATTACCTGATAGTACTTTTCAAAATATACTAAATCGTTTAGAATTGAGCGATTACAACATTCAATATATTCTTATTAATGAAGCAGATATTGAAACCTTAAAATCACATCCTTATATTTCATACAAAAAAGCTCAAGCCATTATTAAATATAGAGAACAGCATGGTGCATTTAATAATATTAATGAATTAGAAAATATTAAGGCGCTTAGCAATGATGATTTTAAGAAAATAAGTCCTTATTTGAAATTATGAAATTGATAATTTGATTAATAATTAGAATAATATTATATTAGATGTTATCAAGAAAAATTAGTTATAACATTTATTAAAAAAATTACAAATATTATTTAAATCAAACATGGAATACCAACTCATAGACAACAAAAAACTACTAATCGAAATATGCCAAGAAATTGAAACTAAGAGCGACTGGATTGGATTTGACACTGAATTTATAGGAGAAAGGAGGTATATGCCTTTATTGTGCCTAATTCAAATTTCTTCTGAAATAGGTTTATTTATCATTGATTCTTTAAAAATAAAGAATTTAGAAGCATTATCTAAGATATTAGAAAATCCAAATATTTTAAAAATCACCCATGCTGGTTCTAATGATTATCACATTTTCAATCAGTTATTTGGTACACTGCCTCAAAATGTAATTGACGTACAAATAGCATCTGGTTTTGTAGGAGATGGCTACCCTTCTTCTTTTCAAAAACTGGTCAATAAATATCTAAAAGTAAAACTTTCAAAAACACAAACCGTTTCTGATTGGCAAAAAAGACCTATTAGCGATAAGCAAATTAAATATGCTCTTAATGATGTCATCCATTTATATCCCTTATGGTCAATTCTAAAAAATAAATTAGAAAAAAATAATAGGCTATCTTGGGTAATTGAGGAGTGTGCCGAATTTTCTCAAGCAGAGTATTACACACATGATTTTTTGAGTGATATTTTATCTAATAAAATCATGGGTAGTTTAAATATGAAAGAAAGAATATTTTTCATTCGACTACACCTATGGCGAGAAAATGAAGCTAAAACATTAGATTTATCTAGGGAAAAAGTTTTGCCAAATAAATTAATTCCAATTATCGTAAAAGTAATGAAAGCAGGAAAAAAGTCACTGAGTAATGATAGGCGTATACCTGATTATATTATTAAAAAGAATTGGGAGATTTTAAATGAACTTTACCAAAAAGAAATTGATAGTAAGGAAGAAGAAATTTTATCAAATATTAAAATTTATCCTCAAATATCCGAAAAACAAAACATAGCAATGGACTTGATCAATCAAGTATTTAAATATATATGTGTAAAAAATAAAATTTCGGGTACCTTGCTCATGCCTAGGAGTGATTTCAATAAAATGAAAGATGATATTAACTATGTTCCTTCTTATTTAAAAAAGACATGGAGAAAAAAAATACTTGGAGAACATGTTATTAATTGGTTAGAAAATCGAGGAGATTTAGATATGAGTATTGAGAAAGATGAAATAAAAATTAAGTTGAGGTAAAAAAATAAGCCGCCCCT
>JAHDBK010000151.1:0-4811 GCA_020630455.1 Saprospiraceae bacterium | reverse complement strand
GAGATGGGCGGCTTAGACACTAATGTAAATGCACCATAAAACCCTGTATCTTCAATAAATCAAATATAAATGATTTGATTATTATTATCTTTTTGTTGACACAAATATAGAGGCTTTAATTTTAAAAATCAAATATTTCCTTTAATTTTTTGTTTTTTTTAACATTAGGCAAAAAATAAGCCGCCCCTGAGATGGGCGGCTTAGACACTAATGTAAATGCACCATAAAACCCTGTATCTTCAACAAATCAAATATAAATGATTTGATTATTATTATCTTTTTGTTAATACAAATATAGAACCTTTAATGCTAACTTTCAAATATTTTTTTATTTTTTTACTAAAAATACTTAATTAACAGTAAAAATACTTATACCTACAACTATTATTTCCTTTTTAAAGCTCTATATAATACATTTTATCACATCTTGGGGTATATACTTGATCATGAATCGGCTTAAAACCCCAAGATTCATATAAGTTGACTGCTTCGAATAATGACGAAGCCGTTTCTAGAATGGCTCTAGGATATTGCATTTCTTTGGCTTTATTTAATAAAAAGTGAAGCATAAATTTTCCAATTCCTTTTCCTCGGTGTTCTTTAAGTAGGTACATTTTTCTTATTTCCATTTGTTCTTTGTCGTGAGGTTTCATTCCAAAAGTACCTACTATTTGATTAGACTTTTTATAAATAATAATTCCAAAGTATCCATCGTAATAAAATGTCTTTGGCTTTGACAAATCTGAATCAGTTTGACCAGGGTCTATTGGTAATCCATATTCTTTAAGAACTGTAAAAACGACATTTTGAATATCTTTGGCATGAATATCTTTTGCTTCTATAAAAAAATAATCATTATGTAATTCCATGCTTGTTAGTATTGAGTATTAAGTACTGAGTTCTAGTATTGTAATTAGTAAGTTATTGGACAAAATAATTATATATTCATACATCTAAATAATAAAGAAAATTCTTTATTATTTACACAAAATCTAACATCTAATACGCATCCGTATCGGATAATTCATTACAACTTTATCACAATTGACTATACTTCAAATCTTTACAGAAAAGCTAAGGTGTATTTTTCAATGTGGATTGGTATAATACTAATCCATTGTTGGAATGTATATTATCTTCCTTACTTATAAAGACAACATAAATCTGTTATAGATATATAAGGTTCTTTTATATTTTAATTCAAAAAAGGTCAATAATTAAATAATTATTGACCTTTTATAGTATAAAAAAAAGAAAATTTATTTTCCACCGCCAGTTACAGCTCCTTGTGTTGCTGCATAGTTAATTACTAATTGTCCAGCTTTTCTAAGTTCAGTTTTTACATCTTGAACAAAGCCCATTTTGACTTTATTATCAATATGTAAAGAACCTACGATTTTATTCCTTTTTTCTTCTGGAAGTTTTACTTTTTTCTCTTCCAAATAAAATTGGATATCATCTGTAGTTACAAACTTGTCATTAATTTGCAACTGAGTAGCAGAACCATATTGTTCTTGATATTGAGCAAGAGGTTTACCAATTCTCATGGTAAAGACAACTGATTGGTCTTCCAATTTAATCAATTGATCAGCTTTAGGAATAGTAATATTCAATTTACTTTCATCATTCTTGATAACAGTTACTACCATGAAGAAGAATAATAGCATGAATACGATATCTGGCAAAGAAGCTGTACTAATTGCCGGACTGGTATTTCCTCTTTTCTTTTTAAATTTAGACATAATCCTTATTCTTTAATATTTAAGGAAAAATTAATTAACCACCCTGTGTATCTATAGGCTCAGCCTCAGAGATTACAAGAGGGATGAATTTTTTAATTTCTTTTCTTTGTTCTCTAGTCAATTCTTCATAAGGTTTTCCAAATTGAGATTGAGCTTGTTCTTCCCACAATTCATTGTAGGCACCTTTGAGTTCGTTATAAACTTGAAGATAGGTTTCGTATTGAGTACCTCTATCGTTCTTCAATGATATAATAGCTTTAGAAGGTTTTTCTGATAAATCCGGTCTTTGTTGCGGATTTAAAATAAATTCCTTAGCATTATCTCTCAAGTCTTTTAACTGCATAGGTTCACCACGAACAAGCAATTCATTTTGGAAATTCACCAAAACAGAATAAACATTACGAGTATTCAATTGAGTAGGGTCCACTTCATCTTCAGACCAAGGTGGTAATTTGACAGGGAGTCCCTTTTCTTGATTAATTGTAGTTGTTACTAAAAAGAATATCAATAATAAGAAAGCAATATCGGCCATTGAGCCTGCATTGATTTCTGTAGACATTCTATCTTTTTTTCTTCTTATTGGCATAATGCACTGAATTTAAAAGATTAACGGAATAAATTCATTACTTCAGAAGCTACTAATCCAACAAAAGCTAAAACTACGAGTACTCCTGTTGTCATCAATCCTCCTGAAATCAATTTACTTGTTCCAGCAGTTATCCAATTAAAATCATCATCAGGAGAAGTTACTCCTAAATCTGTGTTAGATTTGTCAATAGCAGCTTGAACTACTTCGCCATCTCCACCTGAAATTGCCCAAGCAATTATAAATACGACTAATAGTGCTCCCACTCCAATTAAACTTTTCATTGAATCTTTAGGATTTTGAATAATTTGAAATATTCCAAAACCTAACATTGCTAAAAAGGCTAAGATGATGAGTGCTATAGAGATGAATACGCCCCAATTAAAAATACTTTTGGTAGATAAAATTTGAGCGGCTTCTCTACTTGACATACCATCAACTTCTGCGAATGAAGAACCACTCGTAGCAATTATAATGATATAGATTAGAATGATTACAGCACCAAGGCCTAATCCAATTAGTTGACCGTATCTTGATAAAAAATTATACATATCGGCTATTTTTTAAAAAATTAGTAGAAAAATTTGATTGATAAATTAATAATAAATATTCAAATAGGATATTATTTGAATACATTATTAGCAACCATAGAATCTACTAAAGTGATTGAAGATTCCTCCATTTTTGTAACAATCGTATCTACTTTATCTACGATATAGTTATAAAAAATTTGAAGAATAATAGCTGTAATCAAACCGAATACTGTAGTCAATAAGGCTACTTTAATACCCCCTGCTACATCAGAAGCTCTAATTTCACCAGCAGCTTCAATCGTATCAAAGGCTTGAATCATACCGATTACCGTACCCATGAACCCTAACATCGGTGCAATTGAGATAAATAAAGATATCCAAACCAAGCCTTTTTCTAATAAGCTCATTTGAACAGCTCCATAGCCAATCATTGATTTTTCAACAGCTTCGACACCTTCATCTGCTCTCTTCAATCCTTCATGAAGAACGCTAGCTGTAGGTCCTTGAGTTGATTTACAAATTTCCATAGCTCCTGCTACATTTCCTCTTTTTAATTCATCATCAATACCAGCTAATAGCTTGTCTGTATTGGTAGATGCAATATTAAGAGTGATAATTCTTTCTAAACAGAATGCTAAACCTAAGATTAAGGCCACTAATACGAAACTCATAAAGAACCATCCACCTTCGATGAATTTTACTTTTAAAGTTTGGAACATACCGCCATCGGCAGCAAAACTGTCATTTGTTACAAAGGTAACAAGCCCCATTACGAGGAAAGGTACTAAATACTTACGCATAATTAACGAGATTTTTCGTTCAGAATTAGTAATTAATAATTTTCTAATAGAACAATTATTGTTGATTAATAAAAATGTTTTAAAATTGTCACGGCGGAGAGAGCGGGATTCGAACCCGCGGTACCCTTACGAGTACACTAACTTTCCAGGCTAGCCCGATCAACCACTCTGGCACCTCTCCCGTTGCCTGATAAAAACTTACGTTTAAGTTTGTTGACCGCACAAAAATTGTAAATATTTTTGATATTTCAAAATTTTTTGATGTTTAGTCTGTCGTAAAAATAGATTATTTATTTAATTATACAAAGGGACTAAATAGTTTTTCTGCATTATTTGTTGAAAGTTCTGCAATTTTTTCAATTTCTGCCCCTTTTAGCTCTGATAATTGCTTTGCAATAAAAGGAATATATGCACTTTCATTTCTTTTTCCTCGATATGGTGTTGGAGTGATATAAGGAGCATCTGTTTCTAGAACGATATAATTCATATCAATCATAGATAAAACATTCCTTAGAGATTTACCTGAATTTTTGAAAGTAATCACTCCTCCAATTCCAAATAAGAAACCTCCTAAATCCAAAATTCGTTGCGTCTGTTTTTCATTTCCAGAATAACAATGGAATATACCTTTCAGAGAATCATCATTTTCATCTTCAACTATTTCTAAAATTTCTTCCATACTTTCTCTAGCATGAATGACTATCGGACGTTTTTTTTCTTTAGCCCATTGTATTTGTTGTCTAAAAGCTATTTGTTGTTCTTTTAGAAAGGTTTTATCCCAATATAAATCAATTCCTATTTCACCTATTGCTGCAAAATCTCTTTTATCAATCCATTCCTTGACCAATTGTAATTCTTCTGTATAATTCTCTTTAACCGAACAAGGATGCAGTCCCATCATTGCAAAACAGTGTCCTTTGAACGCTGTCTCCATTTGTAGCATTCCTTCGATTGTACTGCTATCTATATTAGGCAAATACATTTTGTGAACCCCCACCTCAATCGCTCTTTGGATAACAGCTTCTCTATCTTCATCAAACTGTTCTAAATATAAATGTGTATGAGTATCTATTAGCATAATAGTATTGAGTATTGAGTATTGAGTATTGAGTATTGAGTATTGAGTATTGAGTTACTAAAAATGTAGATT
>JAHDBK010000150.1 GCA_020630455.1 Saprospiraceae bacterium | reverse complement strand
TAGGGGAAATTTACTCCTTAATCAAATAATAAAGAATTTTCTTTATTATTTGATAATGGAAAACCTAGTATCTCTTGTCTAATATTTAATACAAATATATACAAGCATTAGTTGAATACATAAAAAAAGAGCAGCTGATATCAGCCACTCTTCTAAGAACATATAATTACTTAAAACTTAACTCCTTAGTCTTGTACTACAATTTTTCCACTTAGACTTTCTTCTCTATTATATAATTTGTAATAATATGTAGAACTTGGTAGATGACTTAAATCAACAACAAATTCTTGATTACCTACTTCAAATTCTTTAGTTTGTGACCAAACAATTTGACCAGATAAATTATAAATATCTAAGGTACTCATATAAGTATTAGAGCTTTGTAGTAAAATGGTAAATTCTCCATTATTAGGATTAGGATTTATTTGAATAAAGCTTTTAGAGAATCTATATTCTACATAAATTTGATCGCTATATTCAAAGGTACCATCAAGGTCTACCATTTTTAATCTGTAATAATTTTTTCTTTGAGGTTGTACATCATCAAATTCATATTCTAAAACATCAACACTATATCCCGCAGCATCAATATAACCAATTGATTCATACCTATACGTATTCGTATTTAATCTTTGTATTTCAAAATAAGCTGTATTCTCTTCACTAATAGAATTCCAAAGTAATTTTACTTTGCCATCTTGTGCTCTAGCAGAAAAATCTCCTAATTCTACAGGTAGAGATGATGTTAAAGCATTACAAGCAGATGCACAACCTGCTATACATGCAGCAGTTGAACCAGCACAATAGAACTCTGAGGAAACATCAGCACATTCAAGACAGCAGTTACATGGGTCATTAGTTGCTGGACTAACACCACAATCAGGTTGAGGCCCTTGTCCTCCTACATCTGCTACTGAAGTATTACTTGTAACTGTACCTGAACCTGAACTAGCGGTTGCAACAGAAAAACGCATATCTGTATAAGTACTACAATCAACTCCTAAATCAGTGAGTTGTAAAAAGAATGAATGATATACATCATCACCTGCTGTACCACCAGCAGTTGAACAAGTTTCACATTCTGAACGACACGCTTCGGCTTGATTGTAATTACTGCCACCATAAGTAATTGGATGAGTAGCTGTAGTATTCGTTGATCCTGAAACACCATCAATATCATTGATAGTCACTTCGCCGATACAACCTCCTCCACAAGAAGCAGGGTTAGCTAAAACTTCATATTCAAAACCAGGATTAGAAATTTTAGAAGCACAGGCTAGTGTTTCTGTAGAACCAGGTTCACCTACTAAACCATCAATGTCAACTAAGATACTAAATGAAAATGAACCATTTACCGAAGCAGATGCACGAACTCTAAATACAATGAGTTCATCGCCATTGTTGCAAGTGCCATCTGGGTCGACAATACTGTAATACCCCCAGTTTCCTCCTGCTAAATCACTTGTAATATCTGTAGTACCACAAGAACTACCACCTGCCCATAAATCGCCATCTTGTTCTTCTGTAGAAGGTAAAGGAATCCAATTTTCTTGACAAGAACTACAACCACTTGGATTGGTGAGGTCTTCAAATTCAAGCATTTCGTCAGCATAGCTTCCACAGTCAGTGAATCCACCTCCAGAAGCTGTAATGTAACCATCTGCGTCGGGATCTAATATGCCCGAGCTTACTCCTCTTCTAATATCTCCACCACAACTTTGTGCAGTTATATTAGAAGGTAAACTAAATAAATAAAACGTAAATAATAGAGTTAAGTTAAAAAAGAGTGTTCTCATAATTAATATTATTTTTTAGGTTAAAAAATTTTATAAAAGGTTATTCTGAAATCAAATTTAAAAAAAATAAATTCCGTATAATTATTGTTATTTTAGTTTTGAGTTTAAAATGTGTTAAATATGAGTTTATAACTCATAAGTATTACAATTAATTATAATAAGAAATTAAATCTGAAAATATATTGGGAATTTTAAAGGTTGTTTGTTTTTTGAAATTTGATGTTGTTTTTGTTAAATAAAAAAAGTGATTACACAAATATAATAATAAATTATTGAATTATAATAATTTATGTTATTTTTTTGCTTGTCTAAATGATTATTTCACTAAAACCGTCTCCTTTTTTAAGTACTTTTATTTGTGATAAGATTCTATCTTTTAGTGCTTCTACATGTGATATTACACCTATTGTTTTTCCTTTATCTTGTAATTTTTCTAAACATTGTATAGCTATTTCCAGACTTTCATTATCAAGCGTACCAAATCCTTCATCTATAAAAAGCGAATCAATATGAGCATTCTTAGCAGCCATATCTGAAAGTCCTAGAGCGAGAGCTAAACTCACTAAAAAAGTTTCACCACCAGACAAAGAATTAATTGAACGTAAATTATCAGCTTGGTAGGTGTCTATAATTTCAAGGCTTAAATCTTCATTGTCAGTTTTTCTAATCTGGTAGCGTTCGTTTAATTCAAGGAGATGTAGATTGGCAAAGGTACACATTTGTTGCAAGGTAAGTCCTTGGGCAAATATTCTAAATTTTTTGCCATCTGCTTGTCCTATCAATTGTTCTAGTTTTGACCATTTAAGACATTCTTTGTCTTGTTTTTCATATTGTTTTTGTATAGTGTTAAATTTTAATATGTTTTTTTTATTGTCTTCTAGAATACCTTTTAAACGTCCAATTTGTTCTTGAGAATTTTCTAGGATTTCTTTAATATTGGATAACTGGATTTGAATACTATCCTTATTCTCAGTAGATTTAATTTGTGCTTTAATACTGTCTAATTCTTTCTTAATATTGTTTTTATTTTCATTTAATTTAATAGCATCATTTTCTTGTTGTGTTTTCAACTCTTCGATTCTAACTAAGGCTTCATCAGATAATATTTGTTCGTTTAAATTTTTATTGTCAATATTGTTTTTAATACAAAAATTATTAATTTCTTGTTCATTAGATTGAAGCTGATTCATGATAGTTTCTAACTGTTTCTCTTGCTCATTTAATTGAGTATTGAGTTCAATTATTTTATATTGCTTGGTCTCTGTTTTTTCTTTTATTTGGATATACTCTTTTTCTTTTTGATTTAAATTGTTTTGGTATTTTTTTCTTTCTTCTTGAGGAGATAAATTTTCATCTAAAAGTTGATTCCTTTGATTTTTTATATTGCTTTTCTTTTCTCTTAATTGGATGATTTTATTTTTTAATGCCCCTTGTTCTTTTTCTTGTTCTTTTATAAATAATTCGTCTTCTTTATTTTTTTGATGGAAAAATTCAATTTCTTTTTTATTAGTAATGAATTGATTATTGAAATGAATAAATTTCTTTTTTCGATTATCAATCGTATTTAAAAAATCTTGATTAAAATCAATGTTAAAAATGGCTGCAAATTCATTGAGAATATTAGCATTTTCTTTCAAAAGAATTTGGTTTTCTAAAATTTTATCTTTTATCTCTTTTTGCTTTATTGTTAATTGCGTTTCTTGGAATTTTAATTGTTCAATTTCGTTTTCAATTTGCTTTTGTTCTTTACTCAAGAGCTCTTGTTCTTTATAGATTTTTTGAAGTAAATCAATTTGTTGTTCTGTATTATTAATATTTTTTTCTAAATCATCAATGCCAATTGAAGCGATGTTGTCTCTAGGTGAAATAGCATCTTCCAATTGTTTAATTTCGTTATTAATATGGTTTAAATTATCATTTAAAGTACTTTGTTCTACTTGGATTTTTTTAATGGTGATGAATGTTTTCTCTAGCTTTAATTTTGCCTTCTCCCATTCTTTGTTTGCCTTCTCCATATCTTTTAAAGCTAAGTCTGGACGAGATATATAGCCTTCATGTCTGTATGGATGCTCTGTCGATAGACAAAGTGGACAAGCTTCTCCTTCTTCTAATAATTCTCTTTCTTTTTCATAGTTTTTTTGAGCCTTTTCTCTTAAATAATTTTGTTCATAATAAATAAATTCTTCCTTTCTTTTTTTTACATCTAGTTCTAATTGATTAATATTAGATTTGATAGAGTTTTCTTCTTGATTAAAAGCTTTTATTTTTGATAGAATGTCTTTGGCTTGTTCCTTTTTATTTTGTAATAGTTCGTGATTTATTTTCCAATTTTTATGTTTATTGATGAGTTCTTTTTGTTGGTTGTTTTGATGGTGTAGCTCTTGAATTTTATCTAAAATATTACTATCATCTAAAGTGTCTCTAAAAGGATTTGAAATGTTTAATTCTTGCTTTTTATTTTGGATGTCAATGAACGCCCTATCTTTTGCTTTTAAATTTGATTTTAATTTTATAATTTCATCATCGAGCAATTTTAGCTCTTTTTCATGGTTTGTTATTTGTTGACTATAAACATTGTAAGAATTAAAAGATTGTGATATTCTATTCCAATTATTATCTATTTCATGATCATGAGAAAATTGAGATAAATATTTTTCCGCTTCTTGAAATCCTAAATTAAGATTATCAATTTTTTTAATAGTAATATTAACTTTTTCCTTTTGGTCTGTGATGTTTTTATCTAGAGATTTCCAATGATTTGAAAGTTCTGAATAAGTATCTTCTAATGTCTTTAGTTCGACATCCAATTCATTTGCCTTTTCAAGATTTTCTAAGAATTCATTTTGTCTATTTTTCAAATTTTGAATTTCATCAAAATAAGATTTTTCTTCGTTTTTAGATACCTCAAGATTTTTTTCTAATTCGATAATATTCTTTTTATTAAATTGAATTTTAGGGCCAATATTATTTTTTTGTTCATTTAAATTTTCTTTTAACCTAATACTTTGATGAATAGGTCTTAATGTTTGATGTTTTTTCAGTAATTCCAAATCTTGAGCAAGACTTAATTGTTTTTTATTCCATTTTTCTTTTTCTATATCTATTTTTTTTAAAGCCTCATTCAATTTATCTTTTTGTATTATTTTTTGAAGAATTGATTCTAAAGAGTTGGCTTCTTCTTTTAATAATTTTATTTTATCGTCTAGTTCAGCTTTTTCATTTTTTATTTGTGTTGCTTCTTCTTTACTTAAAATATGATGATTATCAAGTATTATTGATAGTTCTTTCAGTTTATTGAGTTCTTGTTTATTCCTTTCAAACGCAGCACGCGATATTTTTCCATAGATTTCTGTTCCTGTAATTCTTTCTAATAATAAAGACTTTTCTTTATCTTCTGATTTTAAAAATTTATCAAAGTCTCCTTGAGATAATAAAACAGAACGAGTAAATTGCTCAAAATTAAGCCCTGTAATTTCATTGACCTTATTGTTGATTTCGTTGATTTTTTCAGCTAATATTTCTCCTTTTAAAGTGGATAACTCTCTTTTAGGTCCTTGTAGTTTATTTCCTAATTGATGTCTAGCTAACCAAATCGTCCATTTGCATCTATATTTTTTTCCTTTGCTTTCAAATACTACTTCTGCAAGGGATTCAACAGTTCCAAAAGACATGATTTCTTCTGCTTGAGTTTTGCGGTGTATTTTTCCATACAGAGCAAGGGTAATAGCATCGAGAATACTTGACTTTCCTGCTCCTGTATCTCCTGTGATAGCAAATAAATTACTCCCTGTAGATTCAAAGTTTATATTAAAAGAACCTTTTAATGAATGTATATTTTTTATATGAACAGAAAGTATTTTCATTTAAAACTTTTTTAAAAATGTAAAAATATAAAAAGATTATTTACTTTTGATTAAATTATTATACTACCAAACAGATAAATACTGAATCTAATTTATTTTTTTAGAACAATTTGATTAATTTTGATTTTATCTAATAAATTTGAAACTAATTTTTAACTAAATCTTATTTGTATTATGATTAAAAAGATTTTACTATTGAGTTGCTTTATGTTGACTACTATTTTTAGTCAACAAATCTTTGCTCAAACTACAGTAACAGGTATGGTTACTGATGATACGGGAGAGGGATTGATTGAAGCATATGTAATTATTGAAGGAACTACAATCGGTACTACTACTGATATTGATGGTTCTTTCGAATTAACTACTGACGAAGAACCTCCCTTTAATTTGAGTATCTCGTATACAGGGTATGCTACTCAAACTGTAGAAATTACAGAAAACGGTCAAGCAGTAAATGTTACTCTTGAAGAAGGTAGTGTCTTGAGTACTGTAGTTATTGGTGCTTCAAGAAAACCAGAAAAAATATTAGAATCACCTGTCTCTATTGAAAGAATGGATGCTAAAGTTATCCAAAATACAGCATCACCTAACTTTTATGATGCTATTGAAAATTTAAAAGGTGTTCAAATGAGTACCAACTCATTGACCTTTAAATCTGTAAATACGAGAGGTTTTGCATCTTTTGCAAATACTCGTTTTGTACAGTTAATTGATGGTATGGACAATGCCGCTCCAGGTTTGAACTTCCCTGCGGGTAACTTAGTAGGAGCATCAGAATTAGATGTGAATAGCATTGAGTTAGTGCCAGGTGCTGCTTCTGCTTTATACGGTCCAAACGCATTTAACGGTATCATGTTAATTACTACTAAAGATCCGTTTATTCACCAAGGGTTGAGTGCTTTTGTTAAAGGAGGTCTTACACAACAAAAATCTGGTGCAGGTACAAATCCTTATGGAGAATTTGGATTTCGTTATGCAAAGGCATTTAAAAATAAATTTGCCTTTAAATTTAATTTTTCTTATCTACAAGGTACTGAATGGTGGGTTACTGACAGAAGTGATATAGACGGCGGTTTAGAATCAGATCCAGATTATGATGGTTTAAATGTTTATGGTGATGAAATTGCTACAAGTATTCCTCTTACCGATCCAGCTACAGGTAATACTGTAAATACAAGAGTTGCTAGAACGGGTTATAACGAAATGGATATTCTTGATAATGATAATGCTTCTAGTTTAAAAGGTGATATTTCTTTACATTATAAAGCATTTAAAAATGGGGACTTAAGTTATGCTTATAGATATGGTTCTGGACAATCTATTTATCAAGGAGCAAATCGTTATCGTTTAAGAGGAATTAATGTCCAACAACATAAACTAGAATTAAAAGGAGATAATTATTTTGCAAGAGTATATACTACAATAGAAAATTCTGGGAATTCTTACGATACAAGATTTAATGCTTTTAATGTTAATCGTGCTTGGAAATCAGATACTAATTGGTTCTTAGATTATATTTTGGCATATAATGGTATTCTACAAAATCCTTTGTTCGGTGGTGTTTTTTCAAATATTGCACCAGCTCCTTTTGACCATCAAGCAGCTAGAGAATTTGCAGATAATAATTTATTAAATAACGATAATTTAAATGTGACACAAAACGCTTTAATGGGAATAGTCGCATCTCAATTAGGTTTGCCAGGATGGGAAAGAAATGATACTCCTTGGCAGTCACCTGATTCAGAATTATTTATGCAAACTAGAGATGAAATCAGTAATTTAGCTGATTTAGTAAATGGTTCTCAATTCGTTGATAAAACAAGATTATACCATGCTGAAACAATGTATAATCTTGCACCTCATATAAATGATGTAATGGATGTTCAAATAGGTGGTACATTTCGTCATTTTATCTTAAATTCTCAAGGAACAATATTTAATGATGGTCCTACTGGGTTTAGAGAAACTATTCCAATATCTGAAATTGGAGCTTATGTGCAATTATCAAAGGCTTTAGTTGATGATAGATTGAAATTTACTGCTTCTGCTCGTTATGATAAAAGTTCTAACTTTAAGGGACAAATTTCTCCTCGTGCTTCTTTTGTATATAGTTTAGGTGAGAATAGACAACATAACGTTAGAGCTTCTTACCAAATGGGACATAGAAACCCAGATACTCAACCACAATATATTTCTTTAGACTTAGGGGCAATTATTTTATTAGGTACAACTCAAGAAAATTTAGAAAATTGGCAAGTAGATAGAACTTATAGCTCTGCTGCAGGAGTATTTGAAACAGCTACTATTATGGGTACAGATGTAAGAGATAATTCTTATACCGTATCTTC
>JAHDBK010000149.1 GCA_020630455.1 Saprospiraceae bacterium | reverse complement strand
AAAAAAGAGCACGTTTTACAAACGCACTCTAAGGATGATTCAAACTTTAACAGGTTTGAATAACTGAAAAAGTTAAACACATCTTAATCAATCAATTTTCAAACAATTTTAAAAGCTTTTAGACTTTATTTTTTCTATTTTACATAAATTTTTTCTACTTGTGTATGCTTACCTGATTGTATATAAACTACATAAGTTTGTTGTGACTGAAGTCTTTGAGTATTGAGTTCCAATACGTTAAGTCCTTTCTCTAAATGAATCGTTTTAGTATTGATTTCTTGACCATTAATATTGAAAATACTTACTGATGTTTCTTTAGATTTATTGGTATAAATTTCAAGAGACAATGGAGTTCCCGACTCGAATACTGTTGGATACATTGATAAAGAAAATTCTTTATTATTAACTAATTCAATAATATTTGAATAAGCATAAGTTCCATCAAAATCTAATTGTTTTAATCTATAATATTGAATGCCTTCTACTAGGTTTTCATCTTTAAAAAGATAATAAAAAACTTGGCTGCTATTTCCGTAACCATTGACAAAACCAATTCTTTCCCAATTTTCTCCATCGATGCTTTTTTGAATTTCAAAACCTTCGTTTTGTACCTCACTTAAAGTCACCCAAGTCAACTCTGCGAAATCATCCTTTACAAGTCCTCTGAAATCTGATAGTTCAACAGGTAAATTACCTGCCATAAATGGACTACCACCACCGCCACCAGAAAAAGAGGTTACGGTATACTCAGCAAAATGGTCTATACTATTACCGTGCAATCCATCTGTCCAAGTACTTGTAGATGGACTATTTGCCATATAAGTAATGTGTATCATATCACTACTATATACATTCTCAACAGCTGGAAAATGCCCTAAAGAATCATTAGTTACTTTATAAAATTCCAATTCAGTTGGAGAAGACATTGTACTCCCTGGAGAAATAGAATTCATCATATTATTAACTGCCAAAAATTCATCATTTGTATAAAAGAAACGCACTCCTACTTGCTCACCATTTGATGGTTGAACTATTGGAAATACCTCCCACTTTCTATCTAATAAAACGGTACCTCCTTCGGCAGAAACAAAACCAACTCCTTGGGGGTAATGGCTAGCATAGGTCTCTTCTATTCTCACTTGAACACCATTTTCATCTGGAATGGCTACATCAAAAGAAGCTGCTGTATTCAAAGCTAATAATAATTTTCCATTACAATCACAAAAATACCTCCAACCATCTCCTTGAGCTTGGCTGTACTGACTTTTGTATAAACCTGGCTCTGTAGGAAGTGGAGAAGAAATATTACAAGTATTATTATAATATTCATTAAAGAAAAACCCAGCACCACTTGTAAGTCCCAATTCATCAAATCCATTAACCCCCACTACTACTTCTGGACCACTAATCGCTACACTTTTACCGAAGTTATCAGAAGCACGACCATTACAAGCGTTTAATTTTGCTTGCTCTATCCAATTATCTGAACCATCATTTTTATAAATGTATGCTGCACCTGCATTGACATCTAATCCATCGTGCATAAACGCACCAACAATCGCATTTCCATTACTTATAGAAACACTTGAACCAAACTTATCCATAGATGCATCATCTGTAGCAATTAATTTATCTATTTGTACCCAAGAAGCACCATTATATACAAAGATATAAGCAGAACCTGAAGCACTCCCTCCATCATCATCATTCGGAGCACCAATAATAGCATAATTTCCAGAAAGGTCAACAGCAGTACCAAACTTATCACCTGATGCTGCATCTGAAGCGTATTTCTTTCCTTTATCAATCCAATTTCCTCCTGTATCTTTATAGAAAAAATTAACGGCACCAGAAGCACTCCCCCAATCATCTTCTCCTTTAATACCTACAGCTATATGATTTCCATCAATAGCCACATCATAACCAAAATTATCATTTGAAGTAGGAGAAGAAGAAGTCAATTTTGCTGTTTGATTCCAAGTACCTGATGCATCTCTATCATAAACATATACAGCACCCGTATAAGTTACTGTTCCTGCTGTGGCCATTTCGGCTCCTACAATGGCTGTTGTACCATTGACATCGACACTATATCCAAAATTTTGATAATCGCCTCCATCTGATGCGGTTACTTTAGTTTCTAATACGAAATTATCTGAACCATCATTTTTATAAATATAAGCACTACCCGAATCGTGACCTTTATCATCATCTGTATTGGCTCCTACAATGATAAAACTTCCATGAATGGCGACACTAATTCCAAAATCATCATAATCAGCTCCATCTGCTGGTGTTAACTTTTGAATAAATGTCCAATTATTAGCATTCTTTTTATAAATATAAACAGAACCTGAAAAGACTCCATTATGATTATCTTGAACAGCTCCCAAAACAGCATATTGACCATCAATATCACATGAATAGCCTAATGCATCTGAAGCTTCTCCATCAAAGGCAAGAATTTTATCTACCTGCTGCCAAGCTTGAGCAGAAAGTGTATTGCAGAGGATAGATAGTAATAGTAAGGTAAGTGTAATTGTATTTTTCATTCCGCGATTTCTTTTAATTTCACTATCACGAAAAGTCAAATTCTAAGCCAATTAAATAGGTGTTTTTTAAAACTCAAGGGCGATTGTGACTCATGGTTTTTTATACATTATAACATTATGCAATATATTATTTTTAATACTTAAATAAATAATTTTCTTTATTATTAATATAATATTAATAAAATATTAGTATTAAAAAGATTAAAAAAGAGGATTTTTGTAACAGTTTTTTTGACTACTACAATTTCAAAAGTTTACCCTTATAATGTCTATCACCTTGGTAAATATCATATATATAAACGCCCGATTCTTCACAAGATAAATCAATTTGAAAATAAGTACCCGATGCATTACGTGAAGAGGTTTCTACTAATTTTCCATCTATTGACCATACCCTTATTTCAAAATTCTGATTAGTATTCACAAATGGCATATTCAACTGAAACAGTCCACTAGAAGGATTGGGCATTACTTGTATATAATCATTGTCTTCTATATTGACATTGAAAGTTAAGGAAGATTGGACTGCTGCTAAAGCATCAATTCTTCCATATCCATAAATATTATTAGGAATGGTAATTCCTGAAGTATTGCCACAATTATCATCTGCATGATTCATAGGCACAGCTGTTTGTTCTAAAATAGACTCAATTTGCTCTACTTGACCACTCAATAATGGATTAGCTGAAATCATTAAAGCAACGACTCCAGCTACATGTGGTCCTGCCATACTCGTCCCCGAAAAAGTACTATAATTACCATTCAAAACACAAGAACGAACGGCCTGCCCTGGAGCAGATACATTGGGCTTCATCCTTTGGCTACCATCGACTAATACAGGACCTCTACTACTAAAACCTGATAATGAATCTAAGATATTGGTAGCTCCTACCGAAAAACTATTTTCATAAATAGCCGCTGGATTATTGACCGTACCACAAGCACTACCCGAGTTCCCTGCTGATGCTACTACCATGATACCTGCTGCTTTTAAATTATCAATTACAATTTGCATGGTTTGATAATTATCAGGATTACAGCCCTCTCCTAGAGTACATGCCCATGAATTATTAATCACGTGAGGGGCTTTTGAAGGGTCTGCATTATTGCCGTTCAAATCAGTTGGGGCTAAAAACCATTCAAAACATTCAATATAAGTGGATGGTCTTCCATTGCCTCTTTCCATATTCCTACAAGCAATCCATTTTGATTGAGGAGCAACTCCTATTTGGTCTGTATCTGTTTTGCCTAACATAGTTCCCATTGTATGTGTGCCGTGGGCATGGTCATCACAAGGAGCTACAGCATCTAATCCACATGGATTATCTTCAGTAGAACCCGACAATATTTCGTGAATAGCATCATGCCAATTGTAATTGTGGTCTGCATTTCCATTATTCCAACCTCTATATTTTGATTGAATAGCAGGATGGGTCCAATCATAACCTGTATCTTGCCCTGCAATTACTACGTTTTGACCTTCATAACCCATTGCCCATACTTCTGGTGCATTCACTCTAGCTACTCCCCATTCTATATTCCTGTAATTGCTATTCGTTTCTTCTTCTCTGAATTCCTCTAATTGAATTACATTATCTTCTTGTATATAATCTATTTCATCTAATTGATTCAAATAGTGTATTAAATCATTATCAGCATCTTTTATTTTAATCGCATTTACAATATGAAATGAACGAAATTGATAATCGTGTTCATTTAAATATGATATGATACTTTTTTGGCTTTTTTGAGCCATTAATTGTGTGGCTTCATAGACTTCTAAGGTTTTTTGTTCTTTTGATTTATAATTATTATGATAAAGAAAACTCTTTATATTTACTTGGTTTTTAAAAACGACAATAATATCTTTACTTGTATTTAAAGGTAAGGAAAAAGCATTTAAACAGAGTAAAACCACTAAAGCTAAAGCATATCTCATTTTGAATATTTTTTATTAAGGGAATAAAAAAAATAAGCTACCCAACTGTCGGGTTCCTTTTCCTTCTGCCTGTGTTAAAAAGCCTCGCCAACGCCCTGCATTGCCTTCGTTTTTTGCCTTGGCACAAGAAAAAATAACCTCGACATCTGAGGTAGTTTATTAATTGCCTATTCCCTAAAATTAAAACTTTATTTTGACAAGCTCCTTTAAAATTGTTAAAAAATAGAATATTTCCCATTATAATTAATAAATTCGTTTATATAAAAAAGAAAATCTCCTATATGAAAAAAATCATCATTACTTATTTACTCTTAATTCCTTTTATATTAACGGCTCAAAATAAATTTACCATAAGCGGCTATATCGAAGATGCCAAAACTGGAGAAAAATTAATCGAAGCCAATGTCTTTGAAGACAAAACACTATCTGGAACAACCTCTAATCTCTATGGTTTTTACAGCATCACTTTACCAGAAGACTCTATAGAAATCTCTTTTTCTTATATGGGTTACGAAACACAAAGTTATGCGATTTATTTGAATCAAGACATCAGTTTGAACATTCAATTGAGTGATGAAATTTCATTATCTGAAGTCGTCATCACTGCTGATAATACGGAGAAAATAGAAGACCAAACGCAGATGAGTAAGGTAGATATTCCTATTGCTCAAATCAAGCGAATTCCTCCTCTTTTAGGAGAAGTAGATGTATTAAAAGCTTTGCAATTATTACCAGGAATTCAGTCGGGAGGTGAAGGCACCAATGGTTTATATGTAAGGGGAGGAAGTCCTGACCAAAATTTAATATTACTCGATGGTGTCCCTGTATATAATGTGAGTCATTTATTTGGTTTCTTCTCTGTGTTCAATGCTGATGCCATTAAAAATGTTACATTGACAAAAGGAGGGTTTCCAGCAAGGTACGGAGGGCGTTTATCTTCTGTAATTGATATTTCTATGAAAGAGGGGAATCTAAGAGAATATCATGGAGAAGGAAGCATTGGACTTATTGCCTCAAAATTTACTTTTGAAGGACCAATTGTCAAAGAAAAAGCTAGTTTTTTGGTTTCTGGTAGAAGGACTTATATTGACTTATTGGCTAGACCTTTTATCAAATCTCAAACAGATGGAGATCAAACTACAGGTTATTATTTTTATGATTTAAATGGAAAAATTAATTATAAAATTAATGAAAAACATAGAATTTATGCTAGCACCTATGCGGGGCAAGATGTTTTTTATTTGAGAGTTGATGAGCCAGATTATAGAGAAAGAAGTGGTTTTGATTGGGGGAATATCACCACTGCCCTTCGTTGGAATTATATGATAAATCCAAAATTATTTGCTAATACTACCCTTACTTTTAGTAGGTATCGTTTTGATGTAGGAATAGAATATACAGATGTATATCAAGATGAAGAAGAGAAATTTGCCGCGAAGTATTTTTCGGGTATTAAAGATTATGGAGCTAAAATAGATTTTGATTATGTTCCTAATCCTAATCATTTTATTCGATTTGGTACTAATGCTATTCATCATACATTTAGTCCTGGAGCATTGCAATATGAAATTGAAGAAGGAGATGATTTTAATTTAGATACTATCATCGGTACACAAAACAGCGAAGCTGTAGAATACTATATTTATATTGAAGATGATATGAAATTGACGGATAAATGGAGCATGAATATCGGATTTCACGGCTCTGCCTTTAGTACTGAAGGTAGAACTTACTTTGCTCCTCAAGCTCGTTTTGGAACACGTTACTTATTACCTAAAGACTATGCAGTAAAAGCATCATTTGCAATGATGACCCAATATATTCATTTATTGACTAATGAGGGGTTGGGACTACCTACTGACTTATGGGTTCCTTCAACAGCGTTTGTCACACCACAAGATTCGTGGCAAGCAGCATTGGGTTTTGCTAAAACATTTGGTACAGACTATGAAGTGAGCATAGAAGGTTATTATAAAAAAATGTATCAATTATTATCCTATAAAGAAGGCGCTTCGTATTTCTCTTTTACTGATTGGGAAGAAAAAGTAGAACAAGGCAGAGGAGATAGTTATGGTGCTGAATTTTTTGTTCAAAAGAAAAAAGGGAAAACAACAGGTTGGATTGGTTATACCCTTTCGTGGAATAATAGAATATTTGAAAACATCAACTCTGGCGAAGCTTATCCTTTTAAATATGATAGAAGACATGATGTTAGTGTGGTAGTGAGCCATCAATTCAATGATAGAATTTCATTATCGGGTACTTGGGTTTATGGCACTGGAAACTCTATCACTTTGGGAGAAGCCAAATATATCAGTCTTAATCCCAATCAAGTGATTGATGATAATAATAATGTAGTTACTGTTCCAAGTAGTAAAAACAACTACAGAATGGGAGCCTATCACAGAATGGATATAGGAGTAGATTTTACTAAACAGAAAAAGAGATACCAAAGGACTTTTTCAATAGGTATGTATAATGCTTATAGTAGAAAAAATCCTTTTTATATCTATTATAGTGATTATGAGAACACGTTTAAACAAGTTAGTTTATTCCCTATCATTCCTTATTTCACTTATAGTTTTAAATTTTAATTACAATGAATAATATTCAATTTTATAAAAAGAACTCTTTATTATTTATCCTTTTCTTTGCTATTTTCATTCACCATTCTTGCGACGAGGACTTTTTTAATTCTGTTGTAAGCATTGATTTAGATGAACATGAAAGCAGGATGGTGCCTTTCGGTTTTTTTGAAGTGAGCTCTCCTGATAATATGTTGGGTTTAAGTCATAGTGTAGGTACATTAGACAATTCTTATTTGCATAATGGTGGCAGTCAACCAGATAACATCCCCCTAGTGAATGATGCTACTGTTGAACTTTATAGAAATGATGAATTGGTATTTGTATTGGATGAAGTGGGGAGTTCGAGTAATTATCATTTAGATAATTTATTACCATTGAATGATGATGCTATTTTTACAATAAAGATACAACACCCTAACTTTGTTGATATACAGGCCTCTCAAGTTATTCCTTCTGATGCTTTTATTCTTTCTGTAGAAAAAACAGGACGAACACAAGGAGGAGAGTTTGGAGAAGAATTTGTTGAATTCAATATGAGAATAGAAGATGATTTGAATGTTGAAAATTATTATGCAATCGAATGGTTTTTAGTAGATACTTATCATGGGTTTAGAGATAGGATTTATTTAGAATCAGATGATATATCTGTAGAAAGAGGCTTGAGAAGAGAGTTGTTATTTTCTGATTTCAATGGTATTACAGATATTAAAATCCTAGCAGACATGTATCAAGTAGAAGAGGTCGAAAACAATCCAGATCAACATATTTTATGTGTTTTAAAATCTATTTCTGAAGACCGCTACCTCTATGGTCGTTCGTTTAGAAGATACCGAGAAGCAGAAGGAAATCCTTTCGCAGAACCTGTTACTATTCATTCTAATTTTGAAAATGGATATGGTCTATTTTCTATTGAAAAAGAAGATGATTTTATTTATAATTAGGGATTTTAGA
>JAHDBK010000148.1 GCA_020630455.1 Saprospiraceae bacterium | reverse complement strand
ACTAGCCAATAATATATTTATTGACACTAAAAAAAGAAAGGTCAAAGATGCTCCAATCGAAGAAACTCCAGTCGAGGAAACTCCAATCGAGGAAACTCCAATCGAAGATGCTCCAGTCGAGGAAACTCCAGTCGAGGATGCTCCAGTCGAGGATGCTCCAGTCGAGGATGCTCCAGTCGAGGACTTAAACGAATACGAAAATCAAGGATTCCAAATGATTGGCACATACAAAGCCAAAAGAGACGAATACAAAATATATCAAAGAGGAAAAGGAAGAGGCAATGACACCATTGTATTCAATGTCAATAGAAATAGACCCGTAGCCACGAGGAAAAGATACGAGATATACAGCAATTTTAAAAAACAATTAAAATCTAAAAATGATGAAAAGTAAAGTAGAATTACAGGCATATATTGACACATTTATTAATAATTATAATAATGCTTTTTTTGAGGAAAAAGACAGAGAATTATTGATAAAAAAACCTTGTGTGATGCTTTCCGTATCAAGCAAAAAAGGGCTAATGAATCAATTTATTGAGCAGTTTGATATAAATAAAAAAATGCTTGATTATGTGCCGCAAAACATCATCAATAATGAGAGCATCAATATAATCATCAAAGCAGCACTAAGCGAACCCGAATATCAAGAAAAGGACATCATTATTCATGCAAGCAATATGTTTGTAAATGCTGAAACCAAAATCGGAGATATAATAAGCGAATATGTAAAATATTTCAAAGAAAAATTAAAGCAAATACCTGAAGAGGAAACACAGGAAGCAGAAGTAATCGCACTAAAAAAAGAAAGTGACAAAGAACATACCGAGATTGAATATAAAGGAAAGTTTTATGATGTAACACCCAGTCATCAAGTATTCAGAAAAGACGGCACCGCCATAAAAAACGGAGCATATAAAAACGCTATTATCAAACTTTATAAAAATTTATAATTATGCCACACTTAGCTATATTAACGATGGCTGTTGTCATTGCAGCCATTATCCTACTATGGAAAGATAATTCTTTAAATAGAGAATTGATAATGATAGCCAAAAATCATTTTAATTTCAATGAAAAGCAATTATCTAACCTTGATACCATCATAGACCAATGGAAGAAAATCGGAGACGGAGACCGCAATAAATTAGCCTACATCATAGCGACTGTCATAGGAGAAACACAGTTGTTGAATGTAAGGGAATGTTTTGCCAATTCAGATGCCGAAGCTCGTCAATGTATCATCCAATACAATAGACCATATCAAGAGATTATAAACGGCAATATGTACTATGGTCGTGGCTTTACTCAATTGACCTGGTTAACTAATTATGAGAAGTTCAAAAGGATTACTGGAGTAGATATTGTGAACTATCCTGACAAAATCTTAAATGATGAAAAACTATCTGCTAACATTATGATAATTGGAATGTATAGAGGCACTTTCACAGGGAAAAAGCTATCTGACTATATCGACGGTAGTAATATAGATTTTTACAACGCTAGACGCATTGTGAACGGTCTTGACCGTGCCTTAGATTTTCAAGAATTAGCGATTGAATTTCAATGAAAAAAAGCTGAACACTAGAGAAGTGAACAGCTTTTTAAAACTAAATAATTCCAACCTATAAAAAATAACTAAATAAACTTTCTGTATTCTGCCAAAAACCTACGCATCATAGGTGCATATTTTAGATATAAATTCCTACTTGGATAAGTAATGCTTTTATAAGAAGTATGTGTCAAAAAATAATTACTAACCTTTTTCTTTTTCAATTCATAATAAACGAATGTTTCAAAAGCACGAGCGAACAATTCTACTCTACTCAATAAATAGCTTTTATAACCGTTTGAAAACTTCTTTTCATCTAAAATCGTTTGATAGTAAGCACTTAATTTGCCATTTTTAGTAAAGATTAATGTATTCAAAATTTCATCCATTATAGAGCGTAAATTACCATTGACTTTGTACTTGTCTTTAAAGATAGTGACACCACCTGAAAGAGCGTATATTCGTGAATTTTTATTCAAGTATTGACCACCATAAAAATCTAAAAAATGAGCGTATTCATGTGCTAGAGATTGTATGCCACCAGTAGCCAAAAAACGAATTGTTTTGTCCTCTTTGCCCTCTTTATACCTTGATAGATTGATAAAGTGATTAGCAGGTTCATAGTGAGCCAAAGCCCCTTTTTTACCACGTTGACCGTATGTGATTGTCAATGCTCCAAAGCCTACATCTTTTTTAAACTTCAAAATGTATTTATCAAAATCTAGTAAAGCAATGATAAGACTGTTTACATAATTGATACGGTCTTCCATAGTTACCCAATTACCAAAGCCAATATCACGTAAATTATAGTCTTTTCTTACTTGAAAAACATTGCTTTCATTGTCTTTGTATTTACTAGGCATAGATAAATTAGGACGCATTCCTTTATAATATGCTTGCATTCCATTCCTAGACCACCATTTTTCAGCAGCCCCACCCTTAGATGCTTCTTGTGAGGTATCAATTACTTTATTTCTTGGCATTTTTACGGCTTTTAATTCTCTTTTGAATCCTTTTTACATAGGCAAGATTGTCAACGGTTACTCTATCAGGTAATGAGCCACCGATATAATATTCATTTTTCCTTAATTTTGCTTTTGTGGATGTTCTTTTTCTCATATTAAAACAATTTATTGCAAATATAAACAAATTATTGCATTTATGCAACTTTTCGTGCTTTAAATTATTGGTTTATAGTATATTGTAAAATAAATAATTACACTAAAAAAATAAATATTAGAATGGTATATCTTCTGTGTCAGGTTCAACATCTTCTGTATGTTCAGCATTACCATTGTAGATATAATTCACATAATACCCTTTACTACCTCTTTTATTGAATGTTTGACGTTTATATCCTAGCAACTTCAATGCTTCGCCAACTTTACGAGAACTTAAATTCTTTATGCTTGAATCAATCTGAATTTTTACTAGAATTTCAGTAGCAGTCATATAAGTACCCTCGTGTTTTTCAGGATGCTCAAAATACTTTTCAATCAATTCATATTCACGAGTTCTAATCTCAAACTGTTCATTGTGTTGTTGAATTTCTTTATTTTCATCAGCATCTAGCCAATACTGGAAGCCACTTTTATAAAGTGATACAGCTTGTGCAAACAAATCATTTCTATTCACTTTCAAATGCTTCATAAGTATCTTAAAAACCCTTACAGCTAAAAAACGCCTGCTACCACTAGCATCCATTAAGAAAGTATCACTATTAGAAGTACCACAAAAAGAAGCTATCTTAATTAAATCAATATCTTTTCGACCATAAGGAAGCCTAGTTTTTACGCTTGGTAGTGTAATATACCCTTTTAAAGAACTGGCTTTTTTACCGTTTATGGTGTCAAAATAATCATCTAAATTGATTAAAAAATTAGTAGTACTGCGAATTAGACTATCATTTTTATCAGGGTCTAAGCCACCGACATAATAATAATCTTTCAAGTCATCAGGAACTAAAGAGTTTAAAAAAGTAGTCTTTCCTATGCTTTGTTCTCCACCTAAAATTAAGCATAAATGATTGGCACATTTGCCACCCTCATAGACATTGGCAACGACACCAACTATCCATTTTTTAAAGTATTTAGTAAAATCAAAAGTGTCATATATTTTAATGCTCTCACAAAGTTCTTTTATATAGTCAGTTTTGCCACTATATTCAAGACTATCAAAATATTCTAAAATAGGATTGACTTTTGTAGAAAATTCAGAAGTGATAAGTTTATCAATTAGATTGATACTGCCCTTTCCATATTCCCTTTGAACCTCGCACCAAATACTATTTAATTTATAATCATCTATTACCTTATAAGATTCAGAGCCAACAGGACTATATTCAGCACTATTCAAAACAGTATTATATCTGAATTTGTACCTATCTTTTAAAAAGACTTCTATGTCCTCAAATATTGCCATTATTTCTTTGCTTTAAAGGTTGATAAAAGAAAATCATTAAAATCCTTATGATTGGCATATATGCCCCTCATATCCTTAGCCTTATTTTTAGGAATTTCTTTAAAGCATCTGTTCCCTGCTTCGTCATTGTCACCCCAAAATTTGATAACTTCGTATTTATCAAATTCAATACTATTCATAAAAGATACAGAGTTTAAGACAATGACTGTTTCAGTAGGTACAATTTTATAATAAGTAATAGCACTAAGGAAATCCATGAAGCCCTCAAAAATGCTTAATTTTTTGCTTTTTGCATTAGGATTAATAGTTGTTATTCCTTTGGGTCTAGTACATCCTTTATAGTACTTGTTTCTCAATTCAAAGCCACCTAAATCATTCTTAAATCCGATTGCATATTGTGGCTTACAACCGTCAATTATAAAGTGAATTTCACTAATATAATCAAAGCATAAATTATAATTGATACCTCGTTTTAAGTGCAAATAGTTAATTAAATACTCATTTTCAAGATACTTAATATCTGTTATCTCCAGTTGTTTAGTATTTTTCCTTTCACTTACATTTATGATAGGTAATGTCGATGACTTCAATTCATTTATTGCATCTTTGAACGAAAGATGCTTATACATTTGAATAAGCCTTATAATATCGCCTCCCTGCCCTATTCCATAGTCAAAGAATACATTTTTATTCTCATTGATACTTAATGATGCCGTTTTTTCATTGCGAAAAATACTCTTAAAAAAAGAAAAGTTTTTATTAGAACGCCTAGCATCTTTTTTGAATCCTAGACTTTCAATGTATGCAGTTATACTGTACTTTTTCAAGTCGTCTAAGGTAGAATCATTCATTACTTAATTATTTAGTCTTTTTAAAATATTTGATACTGCTTTTTGAGATAAGCCAGTATATTCTGATATTTCTTTTTGTGTCGGTTTTTTATTGTTTATTTTTTCGTATTTAGTTAGGAATTTTAGTACTTTATTGTTGTTCAGAATTACGTCTTTTCGAGGTTTTTTAGGCACTTTAACCGCTTTTGAGTACTTTTTAGCGGTTAAAGTGCTGTTTCTTACTAAATTGTTTGACTTTTTTTTTGAATCGGATTTGTATGAGGTAGGGTAGTGACCACATTGACTTGTTGTGTATTAGTACTTTTTTGTTTATTTAAACCCGATAGATTAACAATCAATCGAACTTCTAAACAAAAGCCAATCCAAAGCAAGCCAAAAAGCATAATTACTAAAGAATTACTATGCAGTTTGTTGCCCCAAAATGCAGCAATTTCAACAACTTCATAAGTTTCTAGTATAGTAATACCCAATGAAAACAAAAGCCCAAAAAATACATTCAAATAACGACCGTTAAAACTTTCATTTGCAGCAGCTAGACCAAAGCCTATTCTACTCAATTGAAAAATAAAAGCAATCATAACTGCAATTGTATAAACAAACCCTGTATCAAACTTTCCATTCAATACCGTTGAATAATAAAAAACCTGAATAACGCCCATAGATACAAATGATAGTATCATTGCTATTATCAGTAGTTTTTGAGTGTGATTTAATAAAGATTTTATACTATCCATTTTAAGCAGCTTTTTTGATGTTAATTAATTTGTGATTGATAAAATCATGAAGTAGAATCTTATTTGCTCCAATATTGTACTTTAGCACAAATTGTAAAACTTTAGATTTGTCAAAAGAGGGTAGTTTCTCAATTAATAGTATTAATAGTTCTATTTCTATTCGCTCGGGATTATGCAAACGACGTTTGATTTGAGAACTAGATAATCCTATAACATCTGAATTGTAAACCTCTTCTAATTCATTAAATGTCAACTTTTCTTTTAAGAAAGAAATGAGACTGTTACTGTTTTTTTTCATAAATAATTTTGATTTTTTAATTAATTAATATGCAAATATTCTTTTTTTTGTGATTAATTATTTGCATATTTGCAATATATTAATAGTTATTTACGAACAAATATAGTGCGTTTGTGGAAATTAAAAAACATTTTCGCACTTTTTTAATTAAGAAAATCAAAAAAACATTATTTTTATTATGGAAAAAATCAAAGAAAAGATACTGAATGTCATTAATGATGCTAATATTAGTCCTGCTGATATAAGCAAAGTATGTGAGGGTAAAACATATTCTTCAATAAGAAGACAATTAATAAAGGATAGCGGAATAATGCCATCTTTAGAAGTGTTACAAGCTATATATGTTTTAAAGCCAAACATTAATATAGACTATATACTAGGGGATAGTAGCGAAATGTACACAGGAGGTACTAGCAACTCAAAAGATGTCTTGTTTTATGAATATATCATAAAAGATAAGATACCCGAAGTTGCAAAAGAAATCGGTTTGTTGTAGAATTAAGCATATTTTAGTTTTTAAAGCCAGTTCAATATTGAACTGGCTTTTTTTATGTCCTAAAGTGATGATAATAAATGAATTAAATAAAATGCAGACAGGTAAGACACTTAAAGACACTTCTAAAGAATAGAAGTGTCTTGCCATAAAGTATTGATAATTAATGAATTAAATAAAGTGCAGACAGATAAGACACTATATTTATATAAAAGTATATATATTATATATAGTATAGGCATATAAATAGTTCATTTATGAACTGTATGTGAATACAAAATGTGCATATAAGTTCTAATATTTATTTTTTTTAGTGTGATTTTTATTTTAGGTTTACAACATTAGTAACCGTATTATTTTGATAAACAGTAAATTAGGTTAAATTGATAGGAATTTGTAACTGTGACACATTTGTGACCTTATGTGCAATATAGGTATGAAAATAGGGTAATAATCAACGTATATGCTGGCTTCAGGTCAATAAAAGCGTAATACCCTTATTCCGTCCATCACCACAAAAAGTCTTTCGATACCTTTCGAAAGACTTTTTTTATGCTATATTTTCCTATCCTTTTTCTTGTTATGTATTGTGTGGATTTTGAATTGAAACTCTTGTGTTTTTTACTTGATGTTTAGCATAATTAATTATTTTTTATTGGTGGATTGTTTGTTTATTGGGAGTGGGGTGGTTATATTTGTGGGGAGAGGTAATTGTTATTAATGGTTTAAGTTGAGTAATATAAAAATTATTTATATGTAATATTGCTTATAAAAATAAGTTATATGCAAGCAAAAAAAAGAAAAAAATGGAACCAAAAGAGCTAAATGATTGTAATGGAATAGAAATCAAGAATTTTGGCAAAGGAAGTTCCTATAATCCTTAAAAAATTACTTCCCGCTAAATTTCGATTAAGAATAATAGGTAAAGGGAGTTCCTATATTTCCACTTAATTACTCCTCACTTATATTTTTAATACACAAAAATGAAGACACTAAAATTATTCAATTCAGTTATTCACAAAGAAACAGATGACAAGCCATTTGTTTCTGAACAAGGCTTTATTATTGAATCGGGAGCATTGTGGGCTAAAAAAGAAATTATTCGTTATTATTGAAACGAAAAACTTGACGGCTACGGACTAAATAAAACATTTTATAAATCGTGGAAAAAAATCTTAAAAAGCTCTCGGGAAGAACTGTTAATAGAGCAAATAAAACATTATATTTCTACATACGACAGTAATTTTCAAGATGAAATCTATATTCCAGATGAAGTTCTCAATGTGCCTAATTTAAAGGTAACTTTCAAAGTAGTTAAGTCTTACTCAAAAGAAGAACTCACAGCAAAATGCTTAAATTTGTTACAGTCAGGAATCGCCCTAAAAGAAGAAACTATCAACGATGTTCTTTCAATTTTAGTTGATGAGCTTTCCTATCAATTTACAGGAGAAGAAAATATTAGAAACAAAGAAGCTACAATTAAAATTGCAGATATGTATGGGGTAATCCCAACAGATATTTTGGAGTTCTTTCGTTATATACTGTATCGAACAACAGGTGAGTCACTCCTAATAAAAAATGATGAAGTTATTGAGGCAATTAAGAAATCGAATTATAATCCTGCGGTACAATTTGAACAATTTGGATTAAAGGAGCTCGTGGGTATTGAAATTTATGGAGTAAAG